>JARIEH010000158.1 GCA_029256865.1 Psychrobacter sp. | reverse complement strand
ATCCCAAACACTCCTATACACCTCTGTAACCCTTTATAAATAACGCATCTAGCGTTTTTTTTATGCCTGTTGTTTTCCCAATCTATCCGAACATAACCCACCTATCCCGTAGCTTGTGTTGGTCTATCTGTTGGTCTATTATTCATACACACCTTAATTAGACCAACATTCTATCTAAATCTATACGCCTTAGACCAACATAATCGTCTTAACGCTTTAAACATATAGCTCGTAGTTATAGGAATAGACCAACATGTTAAGTGATGCCAAAATTCGTAAGCTCAAACCAACTGATAAATGTACCCCTTCTCGCCCAGACAAATATAGCGATCAGCAAGGCTTACAATTACTTGTACGTAGCTCAGGAACGCGAACATGGATAAGTGCATATCGCTTTGATGGTAAGCAGCAAAAAACTACTTTAGGTACATATCCACAGATGGGCTTAGCAGAAGCAAGAATAGCGAACTCTGACATTAAAGCGTTAGTAGCTAATGGGACCAATCCAAAGAATAAAAAACGTCAAGACAAGCTTGCGAATGAGCAAGCTAAAATGTTCAATGATTATGCGCTTGAATGGCTAGAGGAGCGTGAGCGTAACGTAAAGTCGCGTACCTATCAGCAGGACTATAATCGCATGCACAAAGACGTTATACCTAGCTTTGAAGGCATTGCTTTAAAAGATGTGACATTCGAAGATTGTAAATTAATGGCAGATGACATTGAAAGCAGGACTAATAATGAAGGGGCATCACCACGAGAAGTAACCAGACGCACTATTGATCTCGTTGGCAATATTCTTAGAAGAGCTATGAGAGAGCGCCTAATCGAGGTAAATCATACGGATGGCCTTAAAGAGCTATATCCAAAAGCAAAGACTAAGCACATGAAACACGTTGATCTTAGTGAACTACCTAAGCTCTTACAAGACATTGAAAGCTATCATGGCCATGATCAAACTCGATTAGGTATGAAATTTCTAGCATATTCTTTCTGTCGTACTATCGAGCTCAGAATGATGAAATGGGAGCATATCGACTTCCCTAACCGTCTATGGCGTGTCGATATCGATAATCTTAAAATTGCACGTAAGCATGTTGTTCCCTTATCAGATCAAATGCTAGAAGTACTAGAAGAGATGAAAGCCATCACAGGACAATATGAATACGTGTTCTACCATACTGGTATGCACCAGCCGTATAGTGAAGAGTTTATCAATAATGCGCTTGATATCTTAGGCTACGCAGGCAAGCAAACGGGACACGGCTTTCGTCATATCGCCTCCACCAACCTAAACGAGCTTGGCTATATGGGCGATGCGATTGAAAAACAAATGGCTCATGATAAAAAAAGTAGTATTAGAGCCGTTTATAACCATGCACAGCACTTAGAAGAGCGTCGCAAGATAATGCAAGTTTGGGCTGATTTTTTAGACTTGCTGAGAGACAAAGGTGAAGTTGTAGACTTTCAAACAGCACGTCAGCAGATTGAGAACACACTGAACAGTGAGCAATCTAGTAGTCTTCAGTCAGCTGATACGCAAGAACTTATAAACTTACTTACAAATAAGGGCGTTACTATTGACGACTTGAAGAGGATGCTAAAAAATTAAAATATGCTCAATCATCACTTTTAAAAATTTCTTTATAAACGTCTTCAATAGCCTGATTAATAAACTTATTAGGAGTTTGATTTACATTTTTAGCTAATGCAACAAGCTTTTCCTTATGCAGAGTTAATGAGCTGTTAAAATGATAGCAGTTCCTGTATTGGTACTATCTTTTTACTGCAAACTATTGATTTATAAATAATCATTTTTAATTATTTCGCTTGGTGTACTTGTTGGTGGTATTTCGAGGTGTTTTGCTGTGGTTTGTTAACGCCCTACAATTTTAATTATGCGGTCGTAAAGTATGCATATGTCATCGGTCATGTCGTTTGATTCGAGCAAGCCTTGGTAACCGTGCTAAAGAAAGCTTGGTGGTAGACTTCATTAACCAGACTAACTTTAATACCATCCCTGATAAATCAAGCATCATTGAGGCGTTCTTTAGCTATGCTCAGGTAGAACAAAAACGTGAAGGCAAGGATATTATTAGTGCTGATAATTTGAATGAAGAGGCTGCTAAGCGTTATATTGCCGCCTCGTTAAAGCGTGAGTACGTCAGTGAAAACGGGACAGAGCTGAATGCCATCTTACCTAAACTGAGTCCACTCAATCCGCAGTACTTGACCAAGAAGCAAAGTGTTCTACAGAAAATTGCAGCCTTTGTTGAGAAGTTTAAAGGCGTGGGTGGGTGGGTTTAAATAATCCTAAAGATTTTTACTCTGGTGACGACTGGAATGCAAATTTTTCAGCTTAGTTATAGCAACATTCCAAGTAATATCTTTTTGAGTTCACTTGTTATGGAGTCTGTAAGATATAGTGAGGTTCTTACCGTTAGCGAAGTTTAACTGTAAAGTAAATGCCATCTACTTAATGAAACCAATAAATAGATGGCATTTGATAGCTCAATGATTCGTTTTAGCGCTTGCTTGTAACACCGTAACCAATATCATCTGGTTTCTCGCTAGGGTTGCTAATCTCAAAAGCTTTTTCTATTGTTTTTTTGGCTTCACTCCAATTATCCTGACCTGAAATCCTTTGGTCTACAACAAGCTCGATTAGTCTTGCCGAGAGATCATTCAGAGATAAATCTTTGTGCTCATATTTATCTTCGATATTTGAATCTGCGATACTATGAGTTCCTCCCTTTTGAGCATTGTATAGTCCAAATCTTTTTATTTTTCCGGCCCCACTTATTTGTGAAGTATTTAAGACACTGTTTTCTCTCAGCGTATGACTGGCCGAAAATGAATCTTGCAACATATGCAGTAAAGATCCCAATGCTATATTTTGTATCGTTTGCTCTGAATATTTATTATTTACGTCTTTGCATTTTAGTTTAGTAGGAAATTCACCAAGGTTAATACTCCTATTGCAGTCAGCGCCAAACAACCATTCTGGCTGCCATTCCATACGAGATCCGTTATAGATCATCTTATTGTTAAATAGTTCAGCAGAACGCTTTTCAAGCTCTTTTCCAACACTTCTAAAACGTAAATCCTTATCAATATCACCCACTGCAACCCGATATGAAAACTCAGCCCACATATTTATGAGTTCACTAGTAGCGCTTGCATTTTCATTCTTTTTCGACGCCATCGCGTGTAAGAATTGCATATCTCCACAATGAGTTCGATAGTACATGTCGTATGACTGATCTATATTCCTTGATTCTCGGCAAGAGTCTTTGAGGTAAACAAGTGCCTCGTTAGGTCTTTTTTTGACAATACCTAATGGGTCGTCATTCCATCTAGCTCCCCTAACTACTTCAGAGAGGAAGACGGTATCTTTCTTTAGGGAATCTGGTATCTGTGCAGTATTAATGGCTGTGATTGTAAGCCGTTCATGGATTGGTTTAGGGGCTATTTTTTCTTTTTTATCCAGTTTTTTCTGCCAAGCTGGTATTTCGTACACGCCTAATGTATCTGGTTCACTTGCAGAGTTTATTTGGAACGCGTGTGAAGAATGGATACCTATAATTGCAACTACAAGTGTTGTTAACAGTATATTTTTCATTTCTATACTCCTTTTTTAAAGGTAGAAAGTCTTGATAATCTATGGACACGCATGTTTTATAAAATTGTATTAATCATTATTAACTTAAGCTAGGTAAATTACGAGTATTAATTCGTTTTTTTGTCATATTATTTTATGTATTGTTATACCCCAAGAGAACCAATCAGGCGATCTAACTGGTTTGGTTCCCTAGTGAGGACTTGAATGTTTGATTGTGGGCTACTAATACCAACGGTTTTATTAACTGAAATAGTCTCAGTGTAAATTAAATTGTATCTTATTACTAAAGAATGTCTTTTTAGAAACTTTAGGGATATACTCATATTTAATCATATATATAATAATATTAATGATGTATTACTCTATGGTTGTATGCATCACGCGTAACAAAAGGAGATTGTTATGAGTCACATAAAAGTAGAGTTTTTCGAAAAAAGCGCTCAACATCTAGCTATCTTTTTACCGTTATTGTTTATTGGCTATACAACAATGCCAGTTTCAGCTAATGCTTTGCCAGATTCAAATTACCCTAGTGGAATAAAGCGGCTAGATGATGGGAACTCACCAATTCAGTTACCCGAAGGCCTAGGCTGGGATAAGGGAGTGTCACAGAGAAACTTAAAATCAAAAGACAATAATGTATTGGATTCATCCTCAGTACAACCTTGGAGTTGGACTAGTAAAGCTAAAGGAGAAAGAGAAGCTAAAGCTAAAGAAGATAAAGATAAAGAAGATAAAGCTTTTTTAGCAGCGCCAACGGCATGGATAGCCATGGATCCTCCAATAAAGTCTCCAAGAGTAACATTTCCCGATAGTTTAACTGGAAACGATATTACTAGAGCATGGACTCAAATAAAAAATGAAGATAAGCTAAATATGCTGAATAATGCAAGGGCTGAAATTAGTGTAGGTCAGCGTAATGCATCAGGTGAGCTTATTTATCTAGTTGCAAAGTCAACAGGTTCTATAGGTAATTACAGAGTAATTATGGATTACACTCCGTATCTAGTAGATGATATTATTGATCCATTAACTAATAAAAAAATTGGAGACGCTAGAATTGGTCTTGGTTTAAGGCTAACTGCAGATATTGATACAAAAATAGCTGATATTAATTTAAATAGCCTAATGGCGCTAGGCGTTGCAGCAAAATTAAATCAAATTGAAGGGTCTATGTATGTAGATACAATTGGTATTAAAATTAAGAATAGCGGAATTATATTATCAAATACTACAATTGATGAAACTAGTATTTTAAAAACTCTTGAAACATTAGCTGTTATGCAATCAAAAATAGATGATGAAGATACATACCTTGAACCACAGTTTATCTGGGTCAAGCCTATATCTAATGAAATTACACGTAGTGATCTTTTGAGATCTATTAAGAAAACCCAACAATCTCAATAAAGATAAATTTTTTCAGTGATAAAGCGCGGTAGTATCCTAAGATAAACCTTATATTTCAGCAAAAATGAGGGGTATACCCCAAGGGAACCAGATGTTTCACCCTTCAAACATGTTAACAGACTACTTAAAGTAGACTGTTAACATGGAACCATCTATAACAGACTTTCGAATTATAGGACTGGTTGCTGTACTTTTTCCTATCATTAGTCTATACCTAAAATATAAAACCTCTAAACGATAACCTAACTATCATTAGCCTTGTTTTAGTTATTAAATGATAGTAATATCCTGATTTTATCAATGATCATTGGATATTAAGTCTAAGTGATAGAGGTAGTGTTATGACCGTTCGTATTTATGTCAGAGCAAGCACTAAGGATCAAGACGCTACTAGAGCATTAGCGGAGTTAATTACGTTCAGTACAAGCTATGGTGATCGCTATGTGAATTACGTTGAGCATTTCAGTGGTACAAAGCTCGATAGACCAGCACTCACTCAGTTACTCAATGATGCTGAGCAAGACGATATCTTACTGGTTGAAAGCGTCGATAGATTGAGCAGACTGTCTCAAGATGATTTTGCAATCCTAAAACAGCGTATTAAAGATAAGGGCTTAAGATTGGTGGTGGCTGATCTACCAACCACGCATACGGTGAGTAAGGGTATGACGGGGGATATACTCAGAGTGATTAACGATATGTTGATCGATTTATTAGCAACGATGGCTAAGTTAGATAACGATAAGCGTAGAGAACGTATCAAGCAGGGATTGGCCAACAGTGGCTATAAGCCCACTGGTAAGAAACCAAACACAGAGAAGCACAAGCGTATTAGAGAGTTAGCCAGTCAAAACAATATGACGAAAGAAGAGCTCGCTAAGGCATGTGGTGTTGGGGTGGCGACAGTTTATCGAGTATTAAAAGAAGGCTAGCATCTAAGATGTTTTAAATATAAAACCTACTTTTTTATTGATTTTCATCTTGTCTTCGCGTACCTCTATAACCAAAAAACACGTTTTTGGTTATAGTGTATTCCTGAAACCAGTTAGTTATGGTTCAACTAAAGCTATTAACTTTTTATATGATCGCCCATCAAAGAGTATTCATCTTCAATTAGCTTATTAACCATTTTGTTAGTTGATAGTTTTTGATGTGAGCTAAGCTTTAATAATATGTCATAATTATTTGGAGTAACAGTAATCATTCTCTTTGATTTTTGCTCAGACTTCTTTCGTGTGGTTAAAATACTATTCCACGCCCGACGCATCTTATAAATAAAATAGCCTCTCTGAGTAAAAGTTAATTCATTCTCTCCATTAGGCACTGTATGTTTAACTTCCTTATCATCTGCAATATCAATACTAGCCAAAACTAGATTATATTTATCCTTAATCGTTTTAGGAAAAAAAACACCATTCAATGTAATTTTTTTGCGCTCATCTAAATAATCATATCCCCATTTAACTTGTTCAGTATCTTCTAAATCAAACCAGTCTATCTTATTAGGGCGTGTTCTATTATTTAGGTATTGTCTCTTCATAGTACTTAAGTTTCTAATATTTGACTCTCTCAAGTTTTGGTTGGTATCAAAGTTTGGTTTAATCGAAATATGATTTCCTATTTCTAGAGTTGATATTTTGATAATTGATTTTATCCAGTGTAAAAACTCTGTACCTCCATAAAAACAATCTTGATACCACTCCAGATCTACATATGATGAAAAATATAATCCTGCCCGTAAATCATCAGAGAACCAAGTTAAAAACGAATCTGATATAGAGCTATATGTTTTTATTGAAATTAAATAATCTAGTTGCTGAATTGCATTAGGGTAAGTAAGCATCTGATCAGTTAAAAAATTGTATGCATCGTCATTATCAAAGTCAAAAAATAGCTTTGGCCTTCTCGTTATTAACGATTCATAAAACAGTAGCTGTTTAGCAGTATTTGCCTCAATCTTCTTAATCTTCTTTAAAACCTCATCCCTTGTAATGAGAATAGGTGATGGCTGATGATTCTGGTTTACATGTGAACCTTGAACATTGTTAACTGGTACTAGAGGCTGACCATACTGATCAAGAGGGACATAAATTTGACGATTTTCAGCATTATGATAGTTCATATAACGGCCCTTATTAGCTCGTAAATTTATGCAATTCAGTCGTATTTCTATGACATAAAAAGTAATTACATATACTTCTATAGATTTTTCACATCATTACCTAGTAAATATATAGCCTATACTACTATATATTTTTTCATATGGATATGGTATTTGAGTGCCTAAGAGTACTTAAAACCGAGGCCTTTTTAATAAAAAATAAGCCATAATTTTGATTGGTATAGCAAATTATTTCGCAAATACCATGCTGCAAAAATACTATTTGAGCAGATAACCTGATGGCTTTTTTCTGGGGTTTTGATAGATAAAATTCCCATTTTATAATTATAGATATTTACGTAACTCCCCAAGTAACAAAACCCCACCTATACGGGTGTATGATAAACCCACCTTCTCGCAGTAGCGCATTTCTTTACCGATTGCCGATCCGGTAAATAATACTATTAATATAATCCTCTATACATCCGAGTTGTTTGGCTCAACCAAACGACGTCAGTAAAAAGATATCTAGTTGCCTTAGATTATGAACACATAACCTAAGGCATTATAAAATGATCATTCCATACTTAAGCCATGACAGAGTAGTCGCTAAAGTCGACAAACTCGTAAGCGATATACTTAATCCAAAAATCATACTTAGCATTCAACAAATCAGTGAGCAGTTGAATCTCTACTATCAACCAATGACGCAGCTCTACAATAACGAATTGGAATACACCCATTCGATAAGATGGTTTATAGGCAGTTGTTACCTCGTTTGTGGCAACTGCTATCCCAATGAAATTACTTGGGATGGGGATATGACACAGAGGTTTTTACATGCACTGAGTTTTTATCAGTATGAATTCGCCACTGCTAAGACGGACTTTGCTTTTCAAGAACAGCGCAATAGCCAGTCACTTGAAAAGTATATGAGTTACTTTTTAGGCAAATATTCACGTGTACTTATCGTGAGAGTCGATCTTAAAATAGAGTTAGAGTTTGCGCATCTGGTAGGTGTGGAAGCGTTTCAGGGTCTTATGAATCAGCTTATGGAAACAATCCAAAGAGATAGGGAGAAAGAAAGAAAGAAAAAGAAAAGCTAACAGCAATATGGATAGTGACAAAGGCTGTTTCGAAGAGTTAAGGGGTTACACCTGGGCGATAGAGCAAGGGGTTGAGACTGGCGGACTACACTGTCATCTGTTATTGATTTATAACGGCGACAAGCGTCAAAAAGACTGGTATTTAGGCGATGCAGTTTGTAAGAGGTGGCTTGAGATAACAGATGATTTAGGTCGGTATCATAACTGCAATACTACGGAGCAAAAACAAGTTTATGAGCGACTGGGTATACTCGGTGTTGGGATGATACATAAGAATAGGCCTTTAGAGGTTAATAATGCTATCAATGCAGCGTTGTATCTTACCCGCCCTGACAAGTACGAGCAGCGTTTAAAAGCTTGGCCGCCAAAAATGCGTACCTTTGGACATGGTAATTATCCTAGGGTTTAAGTGGTAGTTAACAGAGTCAATAACAAAGCAATTTCAGATACATACTACAATCGTGAGATCAGACTGCTTATATTCTATAAGCGGTCACTCTAATACTATCTCCTATATCAAGGTCTGCTTAATCGCAGGCCTTTTTTTATGGCTTAAATTTAAGGAGTCCTTATGAGACCAAACTGTCCACGCTGTCAGTCAGCTGACGTTTACGAGATGACGGATGCTAATAGTAACAACCGTATCGACGCGCTGTGCGCACCTGAGGTGTTGGTTAGCCTTGGCATCAGTCTATGCCAGTCATTCAAAGTGCATCCGTCTATAGGCGTTATTGCAGGATCGGTACTGGCGTCCATTGCTGAGGTGACTAAGTCTAATCGCTTACTACCGATGCCGGGCAACAAGCTTTATCGCTGTAGTGACTGTACGCATGTGTTTACGGCTTTTAACTAACTATCAATCATTAATTTACTTAACCAATCAAACCTAAAAGGAATATTCTTATGGCACATTTAATCGACACTATGGCCTACGTAAACGATACCCCATGGCATGGTCTAGGTAACGAGCTTGCCCCTAAGCAACCTATTGAAGTTTGGGCAAAGCAAGCGGGTATGGACTGGCGTATTGAATCCTCAGACGTCAGCTATATGGCTAACAACGAAAAAGGCCACAGTCTTATCTTGCCCTTTGCTGAACAGAAGGTGTTATACCGCTCAGATAACTTCGAGCCGTTATCAGTCGTCAGCCAACGCTATCAAGAAGTGCAGCCCCGCGCAATCCTAGAGTTCTATCGTGATCTTACCGAGCAGTCTGACTTTGAATTGGAAACCGCAGGTGTCTTAAAGGGTGGTCGTAAGCTATGGGCACTCGCCCGTACAGGCCAGTCAGCAACCCTTAAGGGCAAAGATGTCAGTAATGGCTACTTGCTTCTTGCAACCGCTTGTGACGGCACGCTAGCGACTACTGCTCAGTTCACATCGATACGTGTAGTCTGCAATAACACCCTAGCAATCAGTTTAGCGAATGGTTCAGGAGGCGTAGTGAAAGTACCGCATAGCACCTCGTTTGATGCGGACAAGGTCAAGCAGCAATTAGGCGTATCGGTGAAGCAATGGGATGAACACAGCTATGAGATGAAGCAGCTCACCCAGCGCCGAGTCACTCAAGCGGAAGCCGCCAATTATTTAAGCCGGGTATTCAACGATCAGGACAATGACCTCATTCTGTTTAACCGTGCTAAGAAGGAGAAAGATTCCGTGCCCAATGCTAAAGCCATGAATCAGGTGATGAACATGTTTAACGGTCAAGGTCGCGGAGCCGATCTCGACGCTGCTAAAGACACCGCTTACGGCTTACTATGTAGTATCACTGAATACGTCGATCACGAACGCAGGGCGATGTCGAGAGACCATCGATTAGACGGTGCTTGGTTTGGCTCTGGCGCTAAGCTTAAACAAAAGGGTTTAGAGGAATCCTTACTGATGCTGGCTTAACCAGCCACGTTTAAAGTCTGACAATACAATCAACCACGCCTTAAAGCGTGGTTTTTTTATGCCGTTTATTTCATTTAATACCAATAATCAATTTAACGAAGGAATTTACCATGAACATGATCGCATTAAACAGCATTACTCAGCCAAGACAAGCCAAACGTGCCACCGTTAGGCTTAAACCAGCGGTAGTGAAAAGCAAGCAAAATGATACTGCTGATAAACCTGCCCAATCTAATACTTCAACGACTGCTAAGCGTTTGGTTAACACCAAAGACTTAAGCCGTGAAGAGTGGTTAGCTGTTCGTAAGCAAGGCATTGGCAGCTCTGATGCTGCTGCCGCTTGTGGTATCCATCCCTATCTCTCTATGCTGGAATTATGGATGATTAAGACAGGACGCATGACATCCGACATCGATGAGAGCATCGAGGGTTATTCACCGCTTTACTGGGGCAATACCTTAGAGCCGATGGTGGCAAAATACTATCAAGAACATACAGGCAATAAGGTGCGCCGCGTCAATGCCATCTTGCAGCATCCTGATCCTGATAAAGCCTTTATGCTGGCTAATTTAGACTATGCCATTACAGGTAGCGATGAAGTACAGATACTTGAATGTAAAACCGCAGGGGAACATGGTGCCAAGCTATGGAAGCATGGTGTGCCGTTATACGTCACATGTCAAGTACAGCATCAGCTAGCAGTCACTGGCAAACAGGCAGCGCATATCTGTGTGCTGCTATGCGGTCACGAGGCGAAGATTTATAAGGTTGAGCGTGATGAGCGTTTGATTGAGTCCATCATCGAGCACGAACGTCTGTTCTGGCAGTATGTGCAGACAGACACACCGCCAACGCCCGATCATAGCGAGTCAGCTGCTCGGGCACTGAAACTGCTTTATCCCATCCCTAAGCCGTCAAGCAAGGTTGATCTGACGGATGATGATGGTGCCAATAAGTTGTTTGAGCAATTGCTGAGCTACCGTGATGACATGCAGGAGCTAGAGCAGCGTCATGACCAAGTGAAACATCAGCTGCAAACGCTGATTGCCGATAACGAGATTGCGGTGTTTTCGATGGGCGCGATCTCTTGGAAGCGCTCGAAAGACAGTATCGGTCTCGATAGCAAAGCCGTCATTAAAGCCCATCCTGAGCTGTTGGCTAAATTCAGTAAAACAAAGCAAGGCAGCAGACGCTTTGTTGTGCTTAATGACTAAGCGAAAGATCACTCAATCATCAATACAGAAATCCACCAGTCGAAACAAGCGCATAACAGCCCACCTATCAAAGGTGGGCTTTTTTATGGCTCAACATATTTTATTAAACACATAAGGAATATCACCATGATTAAAGGTCTCACGATAACCCCGCCCGTATTAGGCCGTATTAGCATTGGCCGTGTCATTCAAAAAGATGGCAAACGTCTCCCTGCTAAAGACGATCAATTCACCATTACCAGCCAAGTGCAGAATAAGGATGGCTGGGTCAATCATCCACTTAATGCAAAGCTGCGTAAGGGTACAACCGATAAGCTCAGACAAATACCCGTACGCATGCTGTTCAATGATCCTGAGCTTAATTTACGAGCGGAGTACACACTATTTGATAGGCAAACAGGGAGACCGTTATGCGTGGGTGACGGTGAGCAATGCCAACGACGAACCAGTCAAGGTGTTGAGCAGCATCCATGTCCATCCCCTGATCGATGCCCACTAGCGCAAGGCGGTGCTTGTAAGCCTTATGGCAGGCTATACGTCAATCTCAGTGAAGACGATGAGCTGGGCACCTTTATCTTTCGCACCACGGGCTTTAATAGTATTAGAACGTTAGCCGCACGCTTAAGCTACTTTGCTGCGGTGTCAGGCAATAAGCTGTCGTGTCTACCGCTGCAACTCACCTTAAGGGGTAAAAGCACCACGCAAAGCTATCGCACGCCGATTTACTTTGTGGATTAAACCCTGCGTGAGGGCGTCACGCTTAAGGATGCAGTACAACACGCTGGAGCAATTGATCGTGAGCTGAGCGAACACGGCTTTGATCAAGCCGCCTTAGAAGCAGTCGCCAAACAAGGATATGTGAACTCAGCCTTTGAGATCGATAGTGATGAGGCACTTGCCGCTATTGAAGAGTTTTACCCTGTTGAGAGTAGTGACACTAATCAACAGCAGCAAGAACACAGACAAAATGGGCTAGCCACTCATGAGATGTGCAGCATTGAGCAGGGACTACGGCAAAGTGTGACGGCTGTGAGTTAAAGCGGTTAAGACAGATAAGCGGCATAAAAAGGAACTGAGTAAATCAGTTCCTTTTTTTGTGATCTAAAACAGCTGTTTTTATGGTGATAGGACAGCATCGGATGCAGTAAAAATTTATAGGACTCGCTATGAGTATGAGAGGAAATGCTCTCAATTACTCACAAGGAGCTCAATCATGG
>JARIEH010000280.1 GCA_029256865.1 Psychrobacter sp. | reverse complement strand
CGGCGTACATAAATTGGACGCGCAGGGTCAATATAATAATCGATATCAACGATTCTCGTCTCATCATCGATACGTGGCACAGGGCGCACTTGGGCTAAATAGTAGCCCTCATTACCATAGCGGCTTTTTAGTGCAGCTGTTGTTGCATCCAGTTTAGCTTGCGAATACTGTTCATTAGGTGCAAAGGTAACAAGCTCTTTGAGCTCATTTGTATCAAACTTTGGCTGGCCTAAGAAGTTGGTCTCCCCAAATTGATACTGCTCACCTTCGCTCAAACTGACTTCGATAAACACACTGCGCTTATCTTCACTGATATTAAGTACGGCGTTATCAACTGCAAAGCGTACATAACCATCGTTTTGATAGAGCGCTGTTAAGTTCTCTAAACTGGCTGCTAGCTTTTCTTTGGCGTAACGATCAGATTTAGAAAGCAGGCGTGTCCATGATGATTCTTTTACCGCAAAGACATCTCTAATATCATCATCACTAAAGTGTTTATTACCGATAATATTAATATCGACAACTTTAGCTGGTTTACCTTCTATAAAACGTACGTCCAGTTTTACGCGGTTGCCATCCAGCAAAGTTTGATCGACTTCGATGTTACTGTTGTAATAACCTTGACTGATATATTGCTGCTGCAACTCGTTTGCTACGCCTTGCAGAGTCGACTGTTTGAGCACATCACCGACGGATAGGCCAGCATTTGCCAGACCTTCTGTTAGGCCTTCTTTAGGAATAAGCTTATTGCCCTCAAAGTTGACTTCAGCGATTATGGGACGCTCAACCACGTCGAAGCGCAGCTTACCACCCTCAATACGACTTTGAATATTGGCAAAGTTATCAGTGGCATACAAGGCTTTGATACTGGCTGCAAGGCTGCTATCAGTGACCGTATCACCTACCGTAACTGGCAACACTGGATAGAGGCTATCAGGGGTTAGGCGTTGTAAGCCAGTAAAACCGATATCGGTGACCACAAAGTCTGCGGCCTGCGCCGAAACACTCATCATCGCTACAACTAACGGCAACCCAGCCGCGCTCATAAATAAAGGCGTACGCATAAACACTATCCGTCAATAAAAAACTTGCTTAAGTTAAGTTAAAAAGCATAATTTGTCTAGCCCAATTGCAATTATTGCGCAGTCGGCGACTTAATTTTGGGATGACTCAGGATACTTTATATAAAATGCATTATAAAATAAACTAAAATATACTATTAGTATAGTAGTAATAGCGCTGTCAACGTATCGCCATATTACGCTCATAACAAGAGTATGTTTCGTGCTCAGGCGTTATTGTATCGTACCTTACTCTATAAGTGACACCGCTTTCATCTAAAATAGCCGACTAATATCATTACCAATCGCTAACACCATGAAACTTAGCAGTAAGAGTAAACCGATATTTAAACCTACGATTTGCACCCTTTCTGATAAAGGTTTTCCGCGAATAAGCTCAATCACATAATAAACGATATGACCACCATCTAATACAGGAATGGGGAGTAAATTTAATACAGCAAGGCTCAAGCTGATTAAACCTGCCGTAGATAATACCATCTCCCAACTGATATCAAAGCTTTGTTTAGCAACTTTGGCAATGGTAATTGGGCCTGATAAATTATCAAGGCCTATCATACCTGACAGCATTTTTCCCATTGAGCTGACTGTCATAACGGCCAATTGTTCAGTTTTTTCAAATGACTTGATCAGTGCTTCACCAGGACCATACACAATAGTCGTCTTATACTCATCAGGAATGACAATCTCAGATTGCTCCACCATAGCACCGATCTGACCGTAGGTATTACCTAAATTATCTTTTTTGCCTTGAGGCATGATCTGTAGCTGTACAGGCTTATTATCACGTAATACCGTAAAATCTAACAGTACTTCAGGGCTATCACGAATGATACGTGTCACACTAATCCAGTCTGTCACAGCGATATCGTTAATCGCAGTAATACGATCACCTACTGCTAGCCCTTGACGAATGGCAGCACCATCAGCGGATAATTCACCAACGACGGGAGCAATTTGCGGCTGCCATGGCAATACTCCAAAGCTGGTTAACGCATCTTTACCTTGGGCATCGCCTTGCATAAAGTTAGTGACTGGGGCTTGGTAGGTCTTCGCGGTATCTGTCGCTTGTCCAGATGACTGCAAAGTTACGCTGATACTATCCGTCTCCCCCATTCGCCCTGCCAAGCGATAATTGATTCCTTCCCACGTCTGCACATCATGTCCATCAATCGCTACGATTTTATCACCAACTGGCAGCTGTGCCATTGCCGCTGGTGTCTTTGGCAACACTTGTCCTACCTTAGTCGCCAACTGCTCAGATGGGGTCATAAACAACACCCAAAACAGCGCAATCGCAATGATGAAGTTCATGATAGGGCCAGCAGCGACAATGGCTATTTTTTTCAGCGGATGCTGACGATTGAAAGCTAGGTGCTGCTCATTTTCTGCCACCTCTCCTTCACGCTCATCCAGCATTTTGACATAACCACCAAACGGTAGCATTGAGAGCCGATAGTCGATGCCCGTTTTTTTACTGGTCCAACCAGTCAATTTAGGACCAAAACCTATGGAGTAGGTTAATACTTTCACGCCGCATAGACGTGCCACAATATAGTGACCCCATTCATGCAGGGCAATCAGAGGCCCTAATACAAAAATCGCTGCCAATAGCGTTAGTAAAAACGTCATTACCTTCTCTCGCTTTTTACTTAAGTGGTTATCCAGCTGATATTAGCTATCTGGTATTACGCCTAGTCTGCTCACGCCATTTTTGCGATAAACGCATTGGTGTAGCGTCGTGCTTCATCATCAATGGATAAAATATCGTCTATATCTGCACTGGCGTCTAACAAAGGTACTTTTACTTGCGTCAATGCCTGCTCATTAATATCGGCAATGTCCGTTAAACGGATCTGTCCAGCTAAAAATGCAGCGACTGCAATCTCATTGGCGGCATTGAGTACAATGGTCGCCTGCGTACCTGCTTGCATCGCTTGGCGTGCAAGGCGCAGACAGGCAAATTTTTGCAAGTCTGGTTTAATAAACTCAAGGTCGTTTAGCGCAAATAAGTCTAATGGCTGTGAGCCACTATCAATACGATTGGGGTAGCTTAACGCATGAGCAATTGGTGTTTTCATATCTGGGCTACCAAGCTGCGCTAAGAAGCTACCATCGCTATATTCTACCATTGAGTGAATGATACTTTGTGGATGAATGACCACCTTTATCTTGCTTTCTGGTAGATCAAATAAATGACACGCTTCTATGAGTTCTAGCCCTTTATTCATCATAGTCGCCGAATCGACCGATATCTTTTGTCCCATTGACCAGTTTGGGTGTTTGACCGCTTCTGCAACTCCTGCCTGCTGCATCTGGGCAAATGACTGCTGTAAAAACGGCCCTCCAGAAGCCGTTAGCCATAATTGACGTACACCGTGGCTTGGCTCATGAATCTGAGTATTGTTTTGTTGAATCGAAGCAGGCAGGCACTGAAAAATAGCATTGTGTTCAGAGTCAATCGGTAGCAAGGTTGCATGATGAGTTTTGACCGCCGCGATCATTACTTGACCTGCCATGACAAGCGCTTCTTTATTGGCCAGTAAGATACGCTTGCCCGCCCTAGCTGCTGCTAATGTTGAGGGCAGTCCTGCCGCGCCAACGATCGCGGCGACCACAGTATCGACCTGTGAGTCGGTTGCTATACTTACTAAACCCTCATCACCGCCCACCACATCAATCGCTAAGCCTGCATCACTAAGTCTTTTTGCAAAACCATCGACCTCCACACTCGGCACACAAACGCGAGTTGGCTCAAACTGCTGGCATAGCGCCAATAGCTTATCTAAGCGATGGTATCCTGATAAAGCATAGACATCATAATCATGCGGATGCGCTGCTAAAATTGATAAGGTACTATCTCCAATAGAGCCTGTTGCGCCAAGTACGGCGATGCGTTGCGTCATAACCATGAATGCCCATTTATAGTGTTAACGTTCGTGTTGTTAAAAACTATCGTTAAAAAGATGCCATCAAAAAGACAGTATAAATATAAAGAAAGAAAAAATAGAAACATCAGAAAGGCGACATCAGCCATAGTATCTAGCTAATGTCGCCACGTATAGAATAGTATTTCATTAACTACTTCGTAAAATATTTAAGCGATGATTAACCCTAAGTACTGCAGCCCCCAAAACCCGAGTGCAAATATCGGGGTGGCAGATAATAATGAATCAATACGATCAAGGATACCACCATGCCCTGGCAAAATAGTCCCAGAGTCTTTGACTCCAGCGCGGCGCTTCAGCATCGACTCAAATAAATCACCCAGTACTGATGCTAAAATCGTCAGCGCAGAAAGCGCCACAAAGGCGACTAACGCTGTACCTGACAACTGTAATTTAAAGACACTGATCACCACCACCACCAGCAGACCTGTTACTAAGCCGCCAGCCAGCCCTTCCATGCTTTTATTTGGTGAGACATTAGGCGCCATTTTACGCCGTCCAAGCTTACGTCCAACGAAGTAAGCTCCGCTGTCTGCACACCATACCAATAAGAACACATACATCAGCCACCACGCGGATAACTGCCATAAATAAAACATAGCCGTAATGGAGGCGGTTAATATCACCACACCCATTAGCCCAAGCTTTTTGCCATACCAGTTCGTATGCGTTGGGAACTTACCCACCCAAGAGAGCGCCATCAGCCAAATCACCAACGATGCTACCCACCAAAATAGCCAAGTCACTTTGAACAGCAAGGATATAAGCGTGATTGCTAATACCATGAGTACAAAGACGACAGGCTGACGCCACTTTGGCATCAACTTGGTCCATTCGTGCGCAGCGATGGTCACTCCGATTGCCAGTAGCGGTGCAAAGAAGATGGGCGTTTGACTCGCAAATAGTGCAATACCAACAATAATAATTAAAATAATTGCTGTTTTAATCCGTTGCCACATACCAGTCCGGCCTTATAATAAGAAACATCTGCTTAATACTACATTATATCAGTTAATCCGTCTGCATTAACTACCGTGATGTTTGTGCGTCAATTTGCTCACTGGTTTTACCAAAACGGCGCTGGCGCTGAGCAAACTCTTTTATCATGTGCGCAAGCTCATCTGCTTTAAATTCTGGCCACAGCGTTTGGGTAAAAAACAGCTCAGCATACGCAGATTGCCATAATAAAAAGTTAGAGATACGGTATTCACCGCCTGTTCGTATTAACATATCCACGTCAGGCTCATCGGCTAACTGTACATACTGGCCAAGCAGCTCTTTATTTATCTCTTCAGCCCGTAAATGACCTACTTGTACCTGCTGCGCCAATTGTTGAGCTGCGTGGGCAATGTCCCATTGTCCGCCATAACTGATAGCAATCACCAAGGTCATGGCTTCAAAATGTGCAGTTTTGGCTTCTGCGTCTAACATAAGCGCTTGCAATTCATCCTCAAGCTGAGTGCGATCACCAATGAAGCGCAATCGAATACGATACTTATGCATCCGTGGCATTTGCTCATGGATGGTTGAAGTCAATAACCGCATCAGTAACGCCACCTCATTGGGTGGACGTAACCAGTTTTCACTGGAAAATGCAAATACGGTCAGCACGTCAACCCCAACGTCGAGACAATGTTCCACGATAGGATCTAGCGCATCTTTTCCCGCCACATGTCCTTGGCCTTTGCCTAAATGATTGGCTTTACCATAACGATTATTACCATCCATGATAATGGCGATATGACGAGGAATAAGATCAGCAGGCGATGATAGGGATGTAGGCATGGACTATACTACTTATTGTAGAAGTAAATTTATCAGTGATATTGGCTCAAAAAACTGGCTTAAAAGAGAGTGCTTTTATCATGGAGTCTATTCAATTTAAAAATGATATCGTGCTGTTGGTAGGCTTGCTTTTAAAATATAGGTTACGAAGTCTTTGTAACCTTGTGTCTGCAAAGGCATAGCAAGCAAAAATAATTCATACCCATAGCACGTCATAAAAACATCACTTTTTTATTTTGAACTGACTATATAGTAATAAACAGCCAATAGTGATCTACTATTGGCTGTTAGCTTAACACCATGATTAGAAGTAGTGATGATTACACTTCCATCAGCTCTGTTTCTTTATTACTCAGTCTTTTATCGATGGTTTCGATGAATTTGTCGGTGATTTTTTGGATATCATCACTAGCACGACGCTCTTCATCTTCTGAAATTTCTTTTTCTTTTGCCAAATCTTTAATATCATTCATCATATCACGGCGAATATTACGAATGGAGACACGGCTGTTCTCCGCTTCAGCACGGGCAAGCTTTTGCATATCACGGCGGGTCTCTTCCGTCAAAGCTGGCATCGGCACACGAATCACGTCAGCAGTCATTGGGTTGAGACCTAGATCTGCTTCACGAATGGCCTTATCTATCGCCTGCACCATAGTACGCTCGAATGGCTGTACCAATAACGTGCGCGAGTCTTCAACGTTGACGCTTGCGACTTGGTTAAGCGGTGTGTCTGCACCATAATAGCTCACCATAACGCCTGAAAGCATTCCTGGGTGCGCACGCCCAGTACGGACCTTACTAAAAGTGCTTTCAAGCGCCTCTAAGGTCTTCGACATACGTGCTTCGCCGTCTTTCTTAATCTCATTAATCATTATGTGTCCTTATTTATCGATACCGATAATACTCAATATTATTTAGGTGGTTATGACCTATTGTTTTACGACAATCTACAGCTGCTACTTACCTTCTGCTTGCAAGCCATCGCTTTTACTTAATGATAAACCCGTGTTCCTTCATTTTCGCCCATAACGACGTTTAATAAAGCATTTGGCTTAGTCATATCGAAAACTTGTAACGGTACGTTATGCTCACGGCATAACGCAATGGCAGTCAAATCCATAACGCCAAGCTTTTGCTCAAGTACTTCATCAAAGGTCAAGCCGTCATATTTGACAGCATCGCTGTGCAAGCTTGGGTCTTTATCGTAAACGCCATCAACTTTGGTCGCTTTCAGAATAAGACCTGCTTCAATCTCAATACCACGCAAACAAGCAGCGGTATCCGTGGTGAAAAACGGATTACCAGTACCAGCAACAAAGATGCAAACTTCACCATTTTTCAGATAACGAATTGCATTACGACTGCTATAACTTTCGGTTACTTCACCGATCGGCAATGCTGACATCAGACGCGTTTTGATATTGCGGCGTTCAAGAGCATCACGCATCGCAAGGCCATTCATGACCGTCGCCAGCATGCCCATTTGATCACCAGTGACACGGCCAACCAACCCTTCTTTTTGTAGCTGAGCACCACGATATAAGTTACCACCGCCAACGACGATGCCGACCTGTACCCCAAGACCACGCAGGTGTGCGATAGACAAACTCATCTTATCAAGCACGTCGGTATCAATACCCATATCTTTGCCACCTGCTAAGGCTTCACCAGAAAGCTTGAGTAAGATACGAGAGTAACGGGGATTTTTGTCAGACATGAGGGTACCTTTTTTATCGTTAAATGACGGTTAAAACCAATAGGGTTAGAATACAGGCTGAGACATGCAGTCCAAAATAAACAAGTAAGATAAATTGCGCTAATTGTAGCAAAAACTGCCCACTGTTGGGCAATTTTCATGGGTAATGAATGATGAGTTTCCATTTAGTCACTTGTTGTATAATGGTACCTCACGCTTTTTATCGCATTTAGCTAATCATTATAACTGGCAAATAAATCATACTCACTAGCATCGTCGATAGTGACGGTTAAGAACTCTCCAACTTTTACTTTGGCACTGATATCATCAACATAGACGTGACCATCAATCTCTGGTGCGTCGGCATAGCTACGGCAAATAGCAATATTTTCCTCATAATCAATGTCATCGACCAAGACGTTTAATGTTTTGCCGATTTTCTCTTGCAGCTTTTGGGCAGAGATGTCTTGTTGCAGCGCCATAAAACGCTCGTAACGAGACTGCTTAACGTCTTCAGGTACTTGATCAGGCAGATCATTGGCAACTGCGCCTTCCACTTCTGAATAGGTAAAAGCGCCGACGCGATCAAGGCGTGCTTCGACTAACCAATCAAGCAAGCATTGGAAATCTTCTTCGGTCTCACCAGGGAAACCAACGACGAAGGTTGAGCGAATGACGATATCAGGACAGATCTCACGCCACGCTTTGATACGCGCCAAAGTGTTTTCGCTGTGTGCTGGACGCTTCATCGCTTTTAGGATGCGGGGGCTGGCATGTTGAAAGGGGATATCCAAATAAG
>JARIEH010000196.1 GCA_029256865.1 Psychrobacter sp. | reverse complement strand
CCAATCAAAGCGCGCGCCAGTACCACCATACTTATCAGGATGGTAAGCATCCAATAAAACACTGTTCGCGCCAGCTGCGGCAAATTCATTAATCTGGGCGCTTACGCTAGCAGCGGTGTGCTGCTCTGTATTGATACGCAAGGCTTTTATCCAGCGTTTATTGACCGCACTTGCCAACTGCTGACACTGATCAGGCGTTTCATCACCGTGAAATTGAATGATATCAAAAGAGACACGGTTTGCCAGTTCAATCAGTTCTGCGCGCGGCATATTGACCACCAATGCCACGACGCTTATAAAGGCCGGCAAAGAAGCACTTAACGATTGTGCTTGCTCAATGGTTACCGCGCGCGGACTGGGTGGATAAAATACCAAACCAACCGCATCGACCCCCAACTGGGCAGCAGTTTTAATATCACTAGGCTGGGTAAAACCACAAAACTTAACATGCATGATGTGACCTTAGGTATAACACTCAGTATGACATTATTAGACTGTCTTAGCTAAATTGACTGAAGGCAAATGTTAATTGCCAACGCGAAAGAGTAAATAGAATGATTTGTTAATTGAATGGTAAATCCATTGCATCCAAAAACTTATCCTAGCATACTTTTATTCATAGTTTTGTTTATGATTGCGATTGATTAATACAAGGATACTTGAATGTCTAAGAACACTGCGGCCGCTGCTCGTCACACCAACAGCAATGACGATAACATTGGCATCAGCCAGCCACATTACTTGATGTGGTTCCGTCGTGATTTGCGACTCCATGATAATACGGCATTGGCTGCACTTTGTGAACGGGCGAACGCAGATAATGCGCAAGTCAGTGCTATATTCTTTCTCACACCTGAACAGTGGCAAGCGCATGATACTTCGCTAGCACAGATCGATCATATTGCGCGTACTTTGCCGATGCTGGCGCAAGATTTACAGACGCAATTAAATATTCCGTTAACGGTACAAGTCTGCCCCAGTTTTACTGACTGTGTTGATACCCTACGTGCGTTATGTGAAGCAAATAACATCCACTGTATCATGGCCAATCATGAATACGAAGGCAACGAGATTGATCGTGATGAGCAGCTCATCAAACAACTGAGCAAAACCGATATCGAGTTTGTCCGCTCCCATGACCAATGTATCTTGCCACCAAAAACCATCACCACCAATGACGATAGCATGTATCAAGTCTTTACCCCATTTTATAACAAATGGCGACATACTTTGGACGTTAGCACCATACAAATGCACGAAGCAGCAGCCATCAATAGTGATAATACAACCAAGCTAACAACTTCAAAAGACAGTGCCACTACCGGCAACGACATAGAAAGATTGGCTAGAGAAACAGTCAGCAGCTATCAAAAAATATGGCAAGACATCCATTCATTACAACATATCGATATGGCTATACAGCTTGACCACGCACGCGCAGCTTACCCTGCGGGTGAAGATGCCGCTCGTCAGCGTTTAGAGGCGTTTATTGCTGATGACATTGATAACTATGATATAAGCCGTGACGTACCAAGTCTACAGGCGACTAGCCAATTATCAGCCTACCTCACTATTGGGGCAATCAGTCCAAGACTTTGCTATCTGCAAGCCACCAAGGCACTGGAGACATTACAAGATGATGTTAGTGACACCTTTAGTAGCTCTGATAACAATGATATCAATCGCTGGATAAGCGAGCTGGCTTGGCGAGATTTTTACCGTCATGTGTTAGTAGATAAACCCGCACTTATCCGCCACCAAGCTTATAAGCATGAAACTGATGTCAAAATTAATTGGTCATATAATCTAGACGATTTTGAGGCGTGGTGTACAGGCATGACTGGAGTGCCGTTAGTCGATGCCGCGATGCGCTGTCTCAATGCGACAGGCTTTATGCACAATCGCTTGCGCATGGTGACAGCGATGTTTTTAACCAAGGACTTACTGATTGATTGGCGCTTAGGCGAGCGCTACTTTATGCAGCAGCTGATAGATGGTGACTTCGCCTCCAACAACGGTGGTTGGCAGTGGAGTGCGTCAACTGGTACCGACGCTGCGCCCTACTTTCGAATTATGAACCCTTTTAGTCAAGCTAAGACGCATGATACTGATGGGTTATTTATCAAGACATGGCTGCCAGAATTAAAAGATGTTGCAAGCAGTGTTTTGCATTCAGAAGAGAAGCTCCGTAAAGCAATTAACAGCGCGGATATGTTTAACAAAATAAATTATCCAGTCCCAATGGTTGAGCACAAAGAAGCGCGCCAACTGGCCATTGCAGAATTTAAAAAAGAGTAACTCAAGTCTATTGGTCTAGGTGCTGCGTCTACATCCGCACCTAGATTATTTATCATCAAATCATGATACTATTTTTTATTATTCTGTTGATCTAGCTCAACCAACCGAGTAATCGCTTTATTCATACCATGCATAATCTGTCCCAATAGGACTTGCTGCTTGGTCACCACGATGACAATCATCGGTTGGTTTTTATTAGGAACCGCACTGATCATTACCTTACCGTCTTGAGCGTCCAAAATGACAGAACGACAACCAGTTAGCTGCGCCTCATTAGTCAGCGCCTGTACCAGCGCCAAGATCGAACTGCCCACCGCAGATAACTTGCCCCCATCATATTGTTTTTGAAAAATAGAG
>JARIEH010000250.1 GCA_029256865.1 Psychrobacter sp. | reverse complement strand
TGATCTCAAGGCGGGCAGTGACGGCTTTTTGCAGGGTTTGATAACTCATGTTTTAGCTCATTTAAAATAACTACCTAGTGACAGGTGTAGGCTTATCAGCGTACTGTTTTTATAGAGTGTCTTTTTTCGAGTCACTTTTACAAAGTTTGTTTATAACGTCTCTTTTATAGAATGACAATACGCCCCATATTCTAACCGATGATACGCCTAGGTCTGTGTTGGATATGCTAAACTTGCCTGATAAATACTGCTGTGATTTTGCTCACTATTTAGCGCAGTATCCTTTTATTATTCACTATAACAAAACCAATGGTAGCAAATAACATGCGTTTAGATAAATTTATTAGTAAAGCCACTGAGCTGTCACGTAAAGAGTCCAAAAAGATCCTGCACGCTGGTGAAGTGACTGTAAACGATCAGATCGTTAAAGACCCTGGTTTACACGTCGATATCACCAACGACGAAGTCATGTGGGCAGGCGAGCCGCTATCAGTCGCGACTGGCAATCGTTATATATTATTGCATAAGCCTGAAGGCTTTGAGTGCACGCTGAAAGCGAAATAGTATCCAATCGTTACCGAGTTGATTGCGGTGCCAGAGCTAGACAGCTTACGTATTGCTGGACGCCTTGATGTTGATACCACTGGCGCATTACTCATTAGCGATGATGGCAAATGGCTGCACCGTGTCACCAGTCCCAAGCACGAGCACGCCAAGATCTATGAGCTAACACTTGCAGATCCGATGGACAGTGACGCGCAGACCAATGCAGTCCAAAAGGTTGCCAAAGGCATCTTGCTCGATGGTGATTATGAAGAGACCAAACCTGCTGTCCTTGAGTTTATTGATGAGACTCATGCGCGCCTTACTTTAGAGCAAGGCAAGTATCATCAGGTCAAACGTATGATGGGCTATTTTGGTAACAAGGTCGTCGAGCTGCATCGAGCCAGTATTGGCCACATCACTTTAGATGGTCTTGATAAAGGTGACAGCCGTTTCTTGACCGCAGAAGAGGTCGCAAAGTTCTAATAGTAGATACAATCGAGTCTCCTTAACACCATCACCAGCAGATCGCTATACTCGAAAGCGGGCGGTTTGTTGATGTTGCTTGTGTCTTAAAGTTGAGTAGCAGTTTTGCAAAATAAAGTACTGGGCGCTTATCAAAATTAGCCAATGTGCTACAGTCTCTGCAGTTTATTAATCTACTTTTTTGCATAGTATTATTGGTTATAGAGTCAATCTAAATTAATACCCTGTAAGCACAGGGTGAGAGTGACTACCACGATGTCTAAAACTGACATAGCCGATAGCTTTGTATCAATTCTGATAGGAAATCTGTTGTGAAATTACCCGTATTTAAAACTGCCAGTATCTTAAGTGTCATATTATTAGCCACTACTGCTTGTGCCCAACCTGATGCTACCACCTCTACAGTTAAAAACATCAATAATACTGTCCAAAGTAGCCAGAGCACGAAAGCGCCAGGCACAGTGAGCGCTGCTATCGACAGTCATCTGCGCCAAGTACTCACCCAAGCGGGTATCAAAACGCAAATCACCTCTATTAGACCCTCCAATTTGCCTAATATGTATCAAGTAGATCTGGCTGGACAGC
>JARIEH010000004.1 GCA_029256865.1 Psychrobacter sp. | reverse complement strand
GTCTGGCATAGCCGCTTTAGGCTGTATGTTAGCAAATTTTCACGCTACACTGAGCGATATTTTCATAATAGGCATCAACCATGGCATTAATCCGACAACGTAAACTGACCAAACAGCAGATTCGTCGCATTGATAAACAACAACAGTCCAATCAAGACAGTATCGATGAGGGTCTGATGGACGGTATTGTCATGGCGCATTACGGTAAACAACTAGAAGTGCAAATGATCAGTTTACCGGCTGTCATACCTGTACAACCTGAGATTGCCCCAGATGACCCTGAGCCGTTCTGGCAAGCGCTTGAACTGGGTGATATCTGGCGTTGTCATGTGCGTACCAACCTGCCAATGTTGGCGACTGGCGACCATGTGCGCTGGACTGCTGATCCCAACACTGGGTTTGGACGTATTGAGTCTGTACAACCGCGCACTTCTTTGGTATCAAGACCTGATCGTTATCACAAGCTCAAGCCAGTCGCAGCCAATGTCGATATTCTCGCTATTGTCTTCGCGCCTTTGCCTGCTGCTGCCCCGACTTTGATAGATCGTTATTTGGTGGTTTGCCATCATGCGGGTGTACAGCCACTACTGGTATTGAATAAAGCAGACTTGTTGGCACAAGAAGGGTATGCCGACACTGAAGAGCTGCTGACGCAATATGCAGCCCTTGGTTATGATAGTGTCCTGACTTCTGTTGATTGTCCAGAAAACATCGCTGAGTCTGCTGAGCAGCAAGGACTCGACCAGCTAAAACATTATATTGACCATAAGCTCGTTATTTTCGCGGGTCAGTCAGGCGTTGGAAAAAGCAGCTTAATCAATGCGCTACTGCCCGAATCTGCCCAAAGCGTGAATATCATCTCCGAAAACTCACAGCTTGGGCAGCATACCACCACCACCAGTCGCTTATTACCATTCAATCCAGATGACCTGACTCAAGGCGGCATCGTTGATACGCCTGGTATTCGTGAGTATGGTATCTGGCATTTAACGCCTGATGACATCCTCTCTGGTTTTATTGAACTGGCACCCTTATCAGCAGATTGTAAGTTCCGTGATTGTAAGCACACTCATAATAGTAAAGGCTGTGCTCTATGGCAGGCCGTCGCTGATGGTGATGTACTGCAACGCCGTGTCGAAAATCTGGTTACTTTACAAGCTGAGGCTGATACTAAGCCTTACTAGTGTTTAACCGTTAGGGTGACCATCACACGTTTACTATGGACAGTCTAATCGGTATAATAGCGCCTTGTTCGCTAACCCTAAGCTGTATTCGCAGTTTAGCAGAACACTAATATTTTGGAGGTTCGGTTTGGATCGTGCACTTGAATTTATGGGCAACCACCCGTTTTTATTTGGCATCTTGGCAGTACTGGCTGTATTATTTTTTGCCATTGAAAATAAACGCAGCGGCAGGAAAGTGTCGCCCAATACCCTCGGCATGATGGTCAACTCTCAAAACGCGCAGCTTATTGATATTCGCGCCAAAAAGAAGTTTACCACTGGCTATATCCAAGGCAGCCGTAATATTCCTTTTACTGAGCTCAAAGACCGCTTAGAAGAGATACGCGCTATTGAGCAGCCAGTAGTCATTATTTGTGACATGGGCGTGCAAGCAGGTGCAGCCGTACAGATGATCGGTAAAGACAACGTTTATCGCTTAGAGGGTGGTATTGGGGGTTGGCAAGGTGCTGGCATGCCATTGGTTGGGCTAAAAGATGCACAGCCTAAGAAAGGTAAAACAAAGCCAAGTTTGCATAAATAAAAGCTCATATAATAATTTATGATTACTATATAATAAAAAGACATCATTTTACATGGTGTCTTTTTTATGTGCTGGCTGTTATTCTTTCATAGTTTTTCAGAGCAGTTGGCTTGAATTCATGGCTACTATCCCCACTTTATAGTAAGCATAATACGATATACACTTGTCTTTAATCTATTTATAACCAACTTATAGTGAGATTAATGGCACTCTAAACACATTTAAAACCAATTAAGGATATTTCATGACTGTCTCTGTTAAAGTCTATACCACCCCTATCTGCCCTTATTGCTCGAACGCCAAACAACTTCTAACATCTAAAGGCGTTGCATATGAAGAGATTGGTATGCATGATATGAGCAGCGATGAGCGCCGTGCGTTGATGCAAAAAACCAATAACTACCGCACTGTGCCACAAATCTTTGTCGGTGATACTTTTGTAGGCGGTTTTGATGAACTTAATCAGCTAAATCATCAGGGGAAGCTTGATGAATTGTTAGCAGGTTAATCTACTCGGTTCCCGCTCACCAGTCACATTAAGCTTTTAACTAACTATCGCTACTGCGATAATAACGATACATTGCACTATTATTTGAGGAATTATCATGGCTGAAGAACAAGCACAACCACAACTGGCTCTAGAACGTATTTATGTAAAAGACATGTCGCTAGAAGTACCTGGCGCTGGCGTGTTCACCAAAGAGTGGAACCCTGAGCTTGATATTAACCTATCTAGCAATGCAGAAAAGCTTGATGACGATCATTATCAAGTTGTCTTGACGGTCAGTGTGACGGCCAAGAACGCTGAAGAACCAGCCTTTATCGCTGAAGTTCATCAAGCAGGTATATTTTTACTCAAGCATATTCCAGAAGACCAAATCGGACAAATTTTAGGCGCATATTGCCCCAACGTCCTATTCCCCTATGCACGTGAAGTCATTAGCGATATCGTTACCCGCGGTAGTTTCCCACAGCTATTACTTGCGCCAGTGAACTTTGACCAAGCATACGCACAAAGCCAGCAACAAGCGCAAATAGATGCTGAAGGTAATGCTTAAGCCTTAACTTGATACAAGGTTGGTTTTAAGTCTAGCGTATCTTGATTTAAAAGCCGTTTACTTGTCATAGTGAGCGGCTTTTTATTGTCCATATTTTAGTAATGCATACCTTTAATAAAGTGATTTTTTACCCTTTCCAAAAATTAGAATGGCTAGAAAAATCAATACAAACACTAAATGTGTTAGCTCAGTAAGTTTGACCCCGCTAATGGTGTTTTTTAGATTGCTGTCGGTTATCAGTAGACATTAAAAAACCCTGCAATAAGCAAGGTCCTGAGTTCAGTATTGAGTATAGTTGGGTAAAAAACTAACCTTTTAACGCTGACAATATTTGCTGCTTAACGTCATCAATGGCTTGCGTACCATCGAACTTATCATAATTAGGCGCGTTTTCGCCTTCTTTGGCTTTATCTTGATAAAAACCAACCAGCGTTGACGTCTGCTGATGATAAGTGGCAAGACGCTCACGAATGGTAGATTCTTTATCATCTTCACGTTGAATAAGCGCTTCGCCGGTCACATCATCGATACCCTCTTGCTTAGGTGGATTATGATCGATGTGATATACGCGACCCGAGCCTGGATGCTGACGACGACCGGATAAACGCTTAACGATTTCGTCATCAGGCACACTGATTTCAATCACATGATCGATAGCAACGTCTGCATCTGCAAGCGCTTGAGCTTGAGGAATAGTACGTGGGAAACCATCGAGAATACAGCCATTCACACAGTCAGGCTTAGCGATACGCTCTTGTACTAGGTTGATGATAAGATCATCAGAAACCAGACCGCCCGCATTCATAACACCTTGGGCTTGTTTACCAAGCTCGCTACCTTCTTTGATCGCCGCACGTAACATATCGCCCGTTGAGATTTGTGGGATGTCAAATTCTTTAGAGATAAACTGTGCTTGGGTACCCTTACCCGCGCCAGGTGGTCCTAACAAAATAATACGCATCATAATACATCTCTCCTCAATAAATGGGATTTAGGGATTGGTTTACTGCTCAAATGCCATCACTACCTTACATTGTGCCTTTATAAAGCTCAAGTATTTTCATCATCAACCCTGCAGGTATAGATGACTTATCTGTTCATCCAAAACCATTGTATCGCTGCAACATCAAGCTACAGCGCTTATATTATTACAAATTTTGAGCGTTATGGTATCTGTTGATTAATTTGAACATTCACTTCAGTTTGATCGCTACCAATCACCACTGGGTTACAAGATAAATCTCCTGATTCTGCATCAGCCGTGCCACTACGACTAATACGAGCAATCACCGCCAGTTGTGTTTTTTCAGCTCGTGCTGACTGTATGGTGCGTTCAGGCATCATCGCATCGAGGTCACTTAAGCTGACAGTGGCTTCACCCTGCTTAATCACACTGATTGGTAGGCGCTTGGCAGCATAGGGTGCACCACCATTGACATCACGAATTGCTACAAACAGCACATCGTCACCTTGTACCAATGGTAGCAGGCTTGCGCTGATCGTTACGGTCACATTGAGACCTTCAGACGCTTGCGCTTGCTGTGCAATGACATTGGCACTTAATTCATCTAAGCTTGCCAGTGCTTGAGTATGATCGCCGGGTTTGGCTGCGATACTTTCCCGCAACCTTTGAATCCAGCTTTCTGCCTGCTCAAAGTTACTGGCACGGGCTTCACCCATTGCCATCAGCATCTGGGCGCCTTCATGCTGTGGGTTGTTGCCCAATACCTCTTGCAACACACGACGACTATCGCCATCCAGCTGGCCATTATTTGCAAAAAAGCTGATTTGGGCATAAGTACTTGCAATTTCTTCATTATTTGGTGACAACCGATACGCACGAGATAGGGCCTCAAGAGCAGAATCAGTCGCTTCTAATGATAAAAATAGCTCTGATAAACGCATCCAGCGATTAGGATCGTCAGCATGACGATGGACATTGGCTTGCATCGCCGTGATTAATTGACGGCCATCCTCACCAATCGCCCATTCAGGTGGCTGATCAATTTTACCCGTTAATAAGTCGTCAGCGACTTGACCAACTTTGTCTTCTGCTTCCCAAAACTCAAATACAGGCTTACGGTCGCCGATTAATAGATACGCCAGTGCTGCTAATAGTGGCACCCAAACAAAGACCATCATTCGGCTCTTGACGCCTGGTGGCACCATCGTTGCTACCTGACGTTGAACATCTAGCAGCTGACGCTCAAGCTCAAGTTTCTGATTCTGATAATGAGTATCATCTATGGTGCCACTTTCTTTATCTGTTTTTAGTTCCGTTAGGCGTTCGCGAAATACTGCCACGTTGATATCTAGTAGTTGGTTATCGACAGGATGGGTTTTTAGTCGCGTTGCACGCATCCACGGTGCGATAACGATAACCGCTAGTATCAAGGCAATGAATAAGCTTAGGGCAATAAATAAGCCAAGAGTAGAGAATATGGTCATTTTTTGTCCTCTGTGCTTGTGATGTCATGGTCAACAGTATCAGTACGTGCTAGCAAACGATCAAGCTCCGCTCTTTCCGCTGGCGTGAGCGCTTCAACAGTATTATCTACCGTCACACCGCTTTTGCCACTGGCCAGCACTTGGCGTCGTTTAGTCTGCCAAAACCAACCCACGATGAGCGCAATTAATAATAGGGGTGGAAAAAACCATAGAATCCAAGTCGATGGACGCACAGGCGGTTTATAACTGATAAAGTCACCATAGCGCTCTTGCATATAATTACGAATTTCTGTATCGCTGCGGCCATCTTTTACTAAGTCATAAGTTCTTTGCTTCAAATCTTGCGCAATGGGTGCGTCGGACGCTGCGAGATTCTGGTTTTGACATTTAGGACAACGTAGCTCTTCAATAAGACCGCGATACTGAGCTTCTTGGCGCTCCGAATCAAAATCGTAAACATCAATAGCTGCATAGCTAGTGATGCTAAGCATGCATGCTAGCATGAAACTGAGCAACCGCCAGACCACAGCAGTCTTTACTGAAAGAATCTTTATATGAGTCGTTTTCATTGACAAGCCTCCGCAAGCTGACCTGAGTCTAGACTGACGTTATTCTTATTGGCATCATTGAGCACCATCATGCAAGGTGCAATACGACCTTGCCAATTAGCTTCATTGATTTCACCAATAATATGTTGGCGAATAACACCATCGCCATCGACTAGAAAAGTCTCAGGCGCACCAGTCAATCCTAAATCTAAGGCAAACTGACCTGATAAGTCTTGAACAGACATCGAAAATGGGTCACCGCCTTGATTTAGATAGGTAAAAGCATTGCCAATCTCGTCTTTATAATTTACCCCAACGATATTGACTCCTCGGTCCTCAAGCTGCATCAAAAAAGGATGTTCAACAATACAGGTTGGGCACCAGGAGCCCCATACGTTCATCAAAAACGGCTCTTTAGGTAAGTTCTCATTGGTCATGATACGCGACGTATCTGATAGTAAGGGCAACTCAAAAGCTGGCACAGGGCGCTCAAGAGCAGTACTGGGTATAATATCTGTTGGCTTACCCAAACGCATATACAGTATCACCACCAAACCAAAAAACACAATCAGTGGAATTAAAAACCATACTTTCATTTGTTTTTTATTCATCGTTTTGCTACTGCTTGTATTATCCTTGTTGTCACTTTGGTTAGGAGTATTATTTGGTGTGCTCATACTAACCCTCCTTCACGGTAATTACTGGATCTACAGCATTATCAACCGTAATTTCACGCGGTTCTTTGGTTTTTTTGAGGCGGTAGCGTTTATCAAACATACTGAGTAATGCGCCCAAAGCCATAATAATAGAACCTAACCAAATCCAGCGAATCAAAGGCTTAACATAAATGCGCACTGCCCACTGATTACTGTCTTCTGCTATTGGCTCGCCCAATGCTACATATAAGTCTCGCATAAAGCCGGCGTCAATCGACGCTTCCGTCATCGGCATCATACTAACGATATAAGTGCGTTTTTCAGGATATAAAGTAGTGACTTTGCGTCCATCTTTGGTGATATCAACCTGTGCTTGCATACCATCATAATTACTACCTTTGACTTCATGGAAGTCTGAGACCGTAAAGTCATAGCCTTGCACATGAACCGTATCCCCAAGTCCCATCGCCACATCGCGCTCGATATCTAAGCTGGTCGTAAAAGCAACCCCAATACAGGCAATAATCACCCCTATATGTGCCGTTTGCTGACCCCAATAGCTGAGACGCAACTGACCTAAACCATTAAAGAAATTAGGAGCGTTTTTCGTTTTGTCTCTAAAGTCAACGATCATCCATAGCAACACCCAAAAGCTTACCGCTAAAGTCACACCAATATTGAACATTTCAGACGGACTGCTAAAGTAAGCGATAATAGCGGCTAAAACCATACTACTAGCGGCAATGGCAATACCAATCCCTAGTAAAGGACGCTTGTCTTGTTTCCAACGAATGTTAGAGCCCATACCCATAGCGACTAACAATAACCATGTTAAAGGCACAAACAGCGCATTAAAGTAAGGAGGGCCTACAGATACCTGACCGAGACTGAAAGCATCAGCAATGATAGGATAAAGAGTACCAAGCAACACCACGAGCGTTGCAATCAAAATAATGGCATTATTAATGACTAAAAAGGATTCGCGTGACACCAACTGATATTGGCTTTCAACCGTCAAGCGCCAACCACGAATAGCGAACATCAACAGACCGCCACCAACGATAATTCCGAGAATAATTAATATTATCAGACCACGAGTGGGATCGGATGCGAACGAATGCACTGACGTGATTACCCCAGAGCGTACTAGGAAAGTACCGAGCAGGCTAAGTGCAAAAGCAAAAATCGCCAGCATAATTGTCCAAGCTTTAAATACTCCTCGCTTTTCGGTCACGGCTAAGGAATGTATCAAAGCAGTACCAGCAAGCCATGGCATTAATGAAGCATTTTCTACGGGATCCCAGAACCACCAACCACCCCAACCAAGCTCATAATATGCCCACCATGAACCCAGAGAGATACCGACGGTCAAAAAGCCCCAAGCTGCTAATGCCCAAGGACGTGACCATCGCGTCCAGACCGCGTCCAAACGCCCTGCCCATAATGCCGCCATACAAAAAGCAAACGGCACCACCATACCCACATAGCCCATATACAGCATCGGTGGATGGAAAATCAATCCTGGGTCCTGCAGTAAAGGGTTTAAATCAGCGCCGTCAACGATCAGATTCGGTAACGTACGCTCAAATGGTGACGAGGTAAAGATCATCATCGCCATCATCATCAGTTGTACGCCAGCCAAGATCACCAAGACCCGCGCACGCATCGACAGTGGCAAACCACGACTGAAGTATGATACCAGCGCGCACCATGTCGCCATAATCGTCAGCCACAATAATAGCGAGCCTTCATGACCGCCCCATGTTGCTGATAATTTATAGTACCAAGGCAACAAACTGTTAGAGTGCTGCGCCACATAAACAAGGCTAAAGTCGTTATAATAAAAGCCTGCCATCAGTGCGCCAAATGAGAGTAGCATGGCAACAAATTGCGCCCAAGCCAAACTTGGAGCCAACCGCTGCAGTGAGACTTGGCCATGAATGACCCCAACGGTCGGTAATACTACCTGCAAAATCGCCAGCACAAACGCGGCGAGCAAGGCAAAATAACCCAATTCTGTGATTAACATACGGTCTAACCTTGTTTACCTTAATACGGTCATAGTTTAAATACAGTCATAGCTTACAGTTACAGACTAGGTGTCTAAATATTATGTAGTGATGAATATATTTTATTCATCAGACTTACAGCAGTTTACATTACCGTCGACTTATCACGGTGTTGTATCTGCCTTGTATGCGCAATGTAGATAGCAGCTTATAAAAAGCTTCTATGCAAACATCTCGTCAAAAAACGATGTAAATATTTACTGAGCATCCTACTCCTTTACGGAGTGCACTGCTACATCGTAGGATAGAATACTAAAACCAAATGCAGCCAACCCGCTAAAAAGCCCGTCAAACCACCCAGCACAATCAGCGTCAACTCATCTTCACGAAACGCAGGACGCAATAAATTTTGGAACTCATGCGGTGATAGTGCACGCAGTCGATCACGAAACATTCCAAATATCTTACTTGCACGGCTCTCATTCAGTTCAGGATCACGTATTGGCACCATAGTGGCAGTGATTGATTTATCAATAATGGTATTTTTGAGTTGACCGAACTCTCGGCGACCAAGGCTTAAGCGCAACGTCGTTCTAATTACTGGAGACTCTAACACCTGATAAAGATGCGACTTCATCAGCTCACGAGTTTGGGCAGCACGAGCACCATACATCATTTCATTCATGATGTTTTCTAAAGTCACCAAATCATTGACCACGATTTCAGCAAAAACATCCGACACTTCATCTTGACGCTTCATAAAGCCGCCCTGCCAACGAAAGTGCGATACATGGGGTATGTGTAATTTAATAAACGGAAAAGATTTATTCATTGACAAAAACTTTATATAAGGTATGAAGCGCGGTTCAACAGGATTGAACACCATCCAAATTGCGATCCAGTTGGTCAGCAGTCCCCAAACAGCCGCAAAAAACGGTACCGTCCAATGCTGTGGTACGACTAAGAATATAAACATCTGGATAATACCAAAAGCCAAGCCAATCAGCGCACTGATGTGCCAAATAAAATCAATTTCTTTTTGGCCAACCTTTAAAAACATATTGACCATCAAACGCCGATCGCCTTCCATCTTATTGACAATCATCTGACGCATATCGACCAACTCTTCAACATGGTAGGTCAGATCCGTCACCATCGACTGCATAATGTCAGGCAACACTTCATGAGCTTGGGCGTAAATACGGCGTTTTATCGCATAAGGTATATTGGCCCATAACACATCTGAACGCTCGAGCATGATCTCGTCCATCAAGGGCTCTAGATTCTGATCAACGGCGTCGGTGATAAACACAGCCATTTGCTCTGGTTCCATCGCCTGTACAAATTCATCAAGTGAACCAAGCTTTGAGAGCGTCTGATCAACAATCACCCCTGATATTTTACCCGCTTTACGCGGAACAATGCCCTGCCAGCCTATCCCAGGTAATCCAAAAAATGGGAACTTAGGTATGCGAATACCCCAAAACTTAATGGGATAGAACAACATTTTTAGTGCCATCCACACATGGGCCCAAGTGACAAATGCGGTCACTGGCGGAATGGTCAGCATAGCAATAAATTCTGGATGTTCAGCGAACGTCTGCCATATTGAAGTTGCGTCCATGAATCTGTATGCCCCTGACGTAATCGTTATGGTTGCTTAAGCTAGCATCGTTGTTACTATTATAGTTTGGCAAACGTTTGTAGAACAACGTCTTACCCATCAAAGGTGCTAGCAAACAAATCGTCTGATTTTAGCATACTTGCCATTTATTAGCACATAAAGCACCCACCCAAGTTGTGACTATCAGTGACAGATTTAGTATTTGCTTTTATCATTCGATGTTTTAAGATGCTATTCGTCTGACACTTGTCTGGCACTCACAGTGGCAGGGTCAAAATAAGCAGACAAGCTCAGCGACAATCCCTCTATTCTGTTATAATTTGTCATTAAGCTGAATTAAGAAACACTCCATACCATACATAATAAAAACGTATAACCCCTACCTTATCTATTTATAGTGTTATTTTACTATGCTGTGTTTAATATTCGACTGTTCAAGCTTATTTCCTCTTATCCACCATGCTCATTGGTAACGCTTTACATGAATAAAACACTGTCTTCAGATACCGACC
>JARIEH010000309.1 GCA_029256865.1 Psychrobacter sp. | reverse complement strand
ACTTACAGTCGTTTTATGGCGGCAAAGGCATATTGCTCGGTGGTGTACCAGGGGTACAAAAAGGTAGAGTGACCATCATTGGTGGCGGTGTATCAGGTACCGAAGCGGCTAAGATTGCGATTGGTTTACGTGCTGATGTGACGATTTTAGATCTCGATCCCAAACGCTTAAAGCAACTGTCTGAGATGTTTGGTAACAATGTGCAAACTTTGGTATCGAACAAAGTCAATATTGCTAAGAGTGTCAAAGAAAGTGATCTCGTGATCGGTGCGGTATTGATTCCAGGTGCCGCGACGCCGAAACTGGTCACCGATGAGATGATTAAATCCATGGATGACGGTGGTGTGGTCATTGATATTGCTATTGATCAGGGCGGTCTATTTGAGACCACAGATCGTATTACCACCCACGCTGATCCTATTTATATCAAGCATGGTGTCACTCATTATGCCGTTGCCAATATCCCAGGCGCGGTGCCGCGCACCTCAACGATGGCGTTGTCTAATGTTACCTTGTCGTATATACAAGCGCTGGCTAAAAAAGGCTATAAGCAGGCTTGCCTTGATGACTCAGCACTGACGAAAGGTGTCAATACCACTCAGGGCTCTATGACTTATGAAGCGGTGGCTGAGGCGTTAGATTATGAGTATAAGGCGCTTGATTTGTTACTTAGCTAGGACTTTCTTATTAAAAGTATTTTCTAAAAACAAGTTGTTAATCTTAGGTGTTAAGCTCAGTTACTGACTTCTTTATAGCGTAAAAGATGAAAGCCCGTAGCCTACTCATTGTGACCAATCAACGAGTAGGCTACGGGCTTTTTTAATCTCTTCAGAAATTAAGTTACCAGATTGAACTGAGCCACAAGCGTAACTTCAATGACCAAAGCGGCTGAATACCTGTCAGTCCTTGGGTCATCTCACCATCTTTTAATACCACATACGATGGTGTGACTTGTCCTTGCCAATCAGCGAATATTTCACCTTCTTGGTCATTGACAGTGGTAAAGCGAAAATTGTTTTCTTTGAGGTAGTTATCTAGCTCTTGGTCAGAGCCTGATTTAATCGCAATAGTGACCACGGGGTAATTATTTGCTGCCGCAAGTTTGTCGATAGTCGGTGAGGTCACACTACAAATCGGACACCAAGTACCCCAAAAATATACCAGCGTCGGCTGCTCAGCACTCATACTGACCAAGTCGATGGTCTGACCTTGATAATCTGTCAGCTGTAGCTGCGGATTGGCTGGCATGACGGGTTGACGCCACCAGTTAATCACACTATAGACCAGCAAAAACACCATCCCATATAAGAATACGGTCTTGAAGACAGAGAGGGCTTTTTGTTTGGGCGTTTTTTTCACAGAACCTTTGGCGTTACGGTCTTTTTTATTGGAACTAGCATCAATCGTCATAGTATTTATTTTGATTTTGATAAAGTTGGATTTTGAGAAAGGTATTGGATGGATAAAAAAGGGTTGGGTGGATAAAAATAAACGGCTGAAATCATCAACCGTTTATCAAGTCAGCATAACACTATATTGATGATGCACTCTATCGCTCATGCAGTCATTAAGTATCGTGTCTTGCTTCAACAGGCTTTAATCATAGCGTTAAGACTTTTCTGCTCGATCTTGTAATGGTTTGCCTTCTAGCACGCTACCAGTATTTTCACGGCGTTCCTCTTCGCTAAGCTTGCTTGCTGACACTTTGGATTTTTGCTTCCATTTAAGGCTAAATAAGTCATCACGGCGATCCATTAGGTTATGTACCGAGCCTTCATTGCGCACATGGATGAGTTTATCAAGATTGACGTCAGAGAAGAACACCATTTCAGTGTTGGGTGTCGTTTCCGCCATAATGGCATCATGTGGAAAAGCAAAGTCAGAAGGCGAAAAAATGGTTGACTGAGCGTACTGAATATCTAAGCTCTCAACTTGCGGTAAGTTACCAACCGAGCCACAAATCATCACATAGCATTCGTTTTCGATGGCACGCGCTTGTGCACAGTGACGCACACGCAAATAACCGTTTTGAGTATCTGTCCAGAAAGGCACAAACAATATATCCATATCATCAAGTGCCATCAGGCGCGCAAGCTCTGGAAACTCAACATCATAACAGATCAAAATGCCGATACGGCCAGAGTCAGTATCAAATACCTGTACTTTATCACCGCCCTCGATTACCCAAGCACTACGCTCATGTGGCGTGATGTGAATTTTACGTTGTTCCTCGACCGTACCATCACGGCGGCATAGGTAGCTGATATTATATAAGGTATCGTCTTCATCTAAAATGGGCATAGAGCCAGTGATGACGTTGACGTTATAGCTGACTGCTAGGTGTGAGATTTCATTTTTGAACCATTCGGTATAACCAGCCAAAAAGCGAATAGCGATGTTTTGATCGGTAGATTCACACAGCCCCATCAATGGCGCATTAAAGAACTCTGGTAAGCAGGCAAAGTCAGAATTGTAATCCGCCATAATATCAACGAAAAACTCTACTTGTTGCAGCAGCTCTTCAGGGGATTCAACCTCACGCATCTGCCATTGAATACCGCCAATCCGCACCTCAGACTTGCGCGTGTTGGGTTTATAATCCTTTGGTTCGTAGTAAATATTTGCCCACTCGAGTAGGGTGGCAAAACCTTTGGACTGTGTATCATCAGGCAGATAGCCAGTTAAGATACGCTTGACGATAAAGCCGTTCGACAATTGAAAGGTCAAGGCGGGGTCATGAATCTCGCGAGATTCAACGGCTTCGATATATTCACCAGGGGTCAAGTCTTGATGGTCTTGATACTTGGGAATACGGCCACCAGCAAGAATGGCACGCAGGTTCAACTGGCGGCACAGCTCTTTACGGGCATCATACAATCTACGACCTAAGCGATAACCGCGGTATTCTGGATCAATCAGCGCATCAAGGCCATAGATGGCATCGCCTTTAGGATCGTCTTTGATGATTTCTCTTTGTCCAATAAGATCGTCATAAGTGTGCGGGTTAGAAAACTTAGCATAGTCAACACGCATGGAAAGCACAATACCAATCAATTCATCATGGTCAAACAAGGCGATTTGGCCTTCAGGAAAGGCATCAATCAAAGTGTTGATGGTGGTTTTTGACCAAGCCCCGCCTAGATTGGCGTAAACACGATCCATTAATGCCTTTAATTGCGGATAGTCTTTTTTCTTAATCTCGGCAATCGTTAGGTGAAAATCGTCTAGTTTTTCTATCTTACTCATAATAGTCCTGTTTTGTTTATCTACGGATGTTAGTTGATTGGCTGTTAGGCTTTATCAGTAGTATTAAGTGGTCATAATGCTAAATTTAATGTGATAAAGCCCACAAAAGTCTAATAATAGTGTTGTATAATAGTTACTATTATTTATGTGATATTTACAATAAATGATATATTCTGTATTAACGATTAAACCTTTGTGTTAAGTTTTATAGTTAATAGAGGTTTTAATAGCGAAAAACCCCTTATTAGCAAGAAGATTTATTAGGCTCATTATTTTATCAAGCTAAATTGATAATGACAGTCTAAGGTAGTAAAAATTTGCTAGGTTTTTGTCACTCATATTAGGGTAACTCATTATTCTCAAGCATTTATATTTTTGCTCTCATAATCTAAGACATGACGTAGCCTAGCTCTCAGTTTTTGTTTGTATCACTTGTCTTAATTAATAATTTCTCATGCTCTAAATGAGTTGTTTTTTTATTTCTTGCCGTCGATAAAGGCGGTTATTTAGGATTGTTTTGCTATGCTAATGCCGCACATGGAGATGGTTAGCGTCTTAGACAAGATAGCCGATTCAGAACTTATGCAATTGGTGTACGTTAGTAGCTTGAGTCTAAAAGGCCGCTTAAGTTCGTCTTTATTTGTTGATTTGGGAAAACATGCACGTGCTTACAATACCAAGCATGGTATCACAGGCATTCTATGCTATGGCAATGGTCATTTTTTACAATGTATTGAAGGTGAAAAAGCAAAAGTACTAGCGTTACAGCAGCGTATATTCTCTGATGAACGCCATAAGAATATGAAAGTTCTACTGCTCAAGGCAATAGATCAGCGTAGCTTTATGGATTGGCGTATGCGTTCGTTGTTTTTGGAGCGTTGGTTATGGTCACCGGATACCAAGCAGCAAGCATCGCAATTAGCGGTTTTTTTACCATTCAAGCCCTATGATTGGGAGCCTAAGCGTACGCAAGATTTTTTACAAGTCATCAAAGATTTCGATAATTCGCCGTATATCAAAGTTACGCGTATTACTTATAGTGCGTTCGCCAACAAGTTTCGTCATATCATTGCTCCGCACCAAGCTTTTTTGGTTATTCAAGGAGTTTTAGCGGTGTTGCTCATCATTGCTTTAATACTGCTCTATTTACAATTATGAACGCCATATAACAGGGCAGCTTAGGGACAAAAGGCGCTAAGTCTAGCGTATTAGCGCCTTTTGTTGATTCCAGTCATGCAGAATCAGTTCCTACATATCAAAAATCTTGCCACGGTTCATAATATTATTGGGATCAAATACTTTTTTCACTGCGCGTAAGTAGTCAATCTCAGTCTCGCTGCGACTATAGTGTAGATACGGCTTTTTGGTCATACCGACACCATGCTCAGCAGAGACGGAACCACCATATTTTTGCACCGTCTCAAACACGT
>JARIEH010000038.1 GCA_029256865.1 Psychrobacter sp. | reverse complement strand
GATCACATGAAGTTTACGCAAACAATGCTGATAGCACAATTGCTGCACTGTTATTTATTAAGGCTATTTAAGCACTTATATAAATCAAAAAACTGGCTACCGCGTAGCCAGTTTTTTATTTTATGGTGTTTTATTCAGTCATTATCGCTGTTAATCTTGCTTTACATTACATTGAGTAGCTAAAGCACTTAATAAAGACACTCCTAACGACTTAGCCAAATTTACAGGTACTGCATTACCAATTTGCTTATATTGTTGGCTAGCACTACCTGCAAACTCCCAAGTATCAGGAAAAGTTTGGATTCTAGCGTATTCACGCACAGTTAAAGGCCTAGTTTCATCAGGATGACAACGTTCAGTTTGGTTCTGCGCAGGAGAACAGGTCAAAGTTAAACTAGGTGCATCCCAAGCAAGTCGCCTTGCCATTCCTGTCTTGCCTCCACCGAGATAATAGCTTTTTTTCATATAAGCTTTGGCAATCTCTTCTGGCAAATCTCGCCAATACCCACCAGCAGGCACAAGGTCTAAGACAACTTTTTTCTTTTCGGGGTATTTTTGACCCTCAGACTGTGGAACATCCGTATCGTATAAAACCCCTTTTTTTAGCCCATCTGCTAAGGTGTATTCGCGTTCTTCAGGCTCAGGCCATTCAAAATGAATACTATCAATTAAGTCTTTGCGTATACCGACTAATATTAAGCGCTCTCTTTTTTGTGGTACTCGGTAATACTTAGCATGCAGTACTCTAGGTTCAATAAGATGGTAGCCGATATCATCGATAACCTTTTTAATAGTCGCAAGCGTTCTACCTTTATCATGATTGAGCAACCCTCTAACATTTTCGCCCACCATGATTTTTGGACGAATTTCTTGAACGGCACGGGCAAACTCAAAAAACAAAGTTCCTCTAGTGTCTTCAAATCCACCTTTACTACCGGCATAAGAAAATGCCTGACACGGAAAACCGCCTGTTACTAAGTCGATCTTATCGCGATAAACAGTAAAATCCATGTCTTCTATCGGAGACTCTAGTACTTGCCAGTCTGGTCGATTAAGGCGTAGTGTTTGACATGCCCACTTATCTTTTTCATTAAGCAATATATTATTAAAACCTGCTTGTTCTAACCCTAAAGCCAATCCTCCAGCACCTGCAAAAAGCTCAATACTGGTCGCTGTCCTGCCCTCAGTATCAAGCGCTATTACATTTTTTGTCTCCAAATTGGAGCTGGCATTTTTTGTTTCATTAAACAGTGACATTTGCTGCAATATTATCTCCATTGAAAGTCAGTAAAGCCTTCATAAGTAGCAAAAGAAGTTCGATATATTGATTTTAGAATATCCGTATCCGTTCTACCGTTCATTAGCTCTTCTATAACTGTGTTTTGAATGATGCTATCAAGATTTGTTTGTGTTAAAACATCGTCAATCACTCGAGGCAAAACCTGACAAAGCTGATAAAAAGCATCATCTTGGCCTGTCGCTAACTGATAAAACTGATCTATTGATACTCTGCGAATATTATCGCGACTTTTGCTAATACCGTTAAGACTAACTCTCCAAGGTATATTTTGACTGCGCTTAGCAATTACTTCGACCAAAATACAGACCGACTCAGCATCTTCAATCAACTGATCTTGCATCTTCATATAAGTTTTCTGACTAGATGACGAATTCATCGTATTGTGCTTATTCTTCATCTCAACATAGATATTTTTAGAGGGATTGATGACATCAAATCCTTTTAAAGGGACATGCCATCCATCAATATGGTTAAAAATGTCCTGATGAAAATAGCCAATATGGTTATTATTAGACTTATCAAGCTGTCTAATCACTTCGCCTTCAATAATATCTTCCCAAGATTGCTGATAGATGCGAGCATCAAAAGTCAGCTTGATGGGATCAATGATATTCTTATGAAAATCCTTTAGACAGATAACTGCTCGATACTTTTCCACAGTAGACTTAACATGATCAAACAAATCTTGATCATCAATAAAAGCTAAGCCATATTGCATATTATCATTCCTATTAAATTTGCAGCTCACTGATATCAGCCACCGTTAAAAACAAAGCACGCACTTGTTTAAGCAGGGCCAAACGGTTGTTTTTAAGCGCTGCATCTTCACTATTGACCATCACATCGTCAAAGAACTGCGTGAGTGGCGCATCCAAGCTCGCCAATGTTTGCAATACTTGCGTATAGTCAGCTTCTGCAAGCAGTGGCGTGACAGCTGTCTGCGCTTGGCGAACTGTCTCATACAGTGTCTGCTCTGCAGGCTCAGTCAACAAGGCTTCATCCACGTTATCAGCGACCGTCTCTTCAGACTTGGCTAAAATATTCGCCACACGCTTATTGGAATCGGCCAACTGCTCTGCTTGTGGCAGCTCGCTAAAGGTCTGTACCGCGCGAATACGCTGATCAAAATCAAGGGGCATATGCGGATGAATGGCTTGCACTGCTTGAATGGTATCGACGCTAACACCTTGCTCGGTATACATCGCGCGATAGCGTGAATTTAAGAAGGCCGTCACTTGGGTAAAAGTATCGCCCATTTTAGTAATTTTGCTGCCATTATCTTCGCTATAGTTGTTAATCGCCTGCTCAACCAAAGCCACCAAATTAATTGGCAACTGCTTTTCGATCAAAATACGCAGAACGCCAATCGCCGAACGGCGCAAGCTGAACGGATCTTTTGAGCCAGTGGGCGCTTGGTCAATAGCAAAAATACCGACTAAGGTATCCAAGCGATCTGCTAATGCTAAGCAGATACCAATCGATGTTTGCGGTAATACGTCACCACTGAACTTTGGAAGATATTGCTCTTCTAAGCTGGCAGCGACGGCTTCAGGCTCATCATTCAGGCGCGCATAATAGGTGCCTGCAATACCCTGCAGTTCAGGATATTCACCGACGAG
>JARIEH010000229.1 GCA_029256865.1 Psychrobacter sp. | reverse complement strand
ATCGAATCACTGACTTTAGCGCTGTTTATTGTGACGATGAAGGCCACCGTGTCAGTCAATTTGACAAGGATGATGTCGAAGATGTGGGTCTGGTAAAGTTTGACTTTTTGGGTCTGCGTAACTTAACGGTCATTAATGCTGCCGTTGAAAACATCAATCAACGCCGTACCAAAGAAGGCAAAGCGCCATTAGTGCTAGAAGACTTACCGCTAGATGACAAGAATGCTTATAAACTCTTGCAAGAAGCCAAAACTACTGCTGTCTTTCAGCTTGAAAGTACAGGCATGAAGAAGTATCTGGCCAAATTACAACCAACCAATATTGAAGACGTCATCGCGATGTGTGCACTGTATCGTCCAGGACCACTCGACGCGGGTATGGTAGAGATGTATATCGATCGAAAACATGGTCGTGAAGAAGTCATTTATGATCATCCAAATCTTGAGCCTATTCTAGAAAACACCAACGGCGTTATCGTCTATCAAGAGCAGGTCATGCAGATATCTCAGGTCATGGCAGGCTACAGCTTAGGCGGTGCCGACATGCTGCGCCGCGCTATGGGTAAAAAGAAACCTGAAGAAATGGCCAAGCAACGTGATATCTTTGTAACTGGTGCCACCACTCAAGGTATCGACGAGGTCACCTCAGGGGGCGTCTTCGACTTGATGGAAAAATTCGCAGGTTACGGTTTTAACAGGTCGCATTCTGCCGCTTATGGAGTTTTGGCCTATCAAACCGCTTACCTTAAGCAATACTACCCTGCCGAATTTATGGCAGCAGTACTGACTTCTGATATGAACAATACCGATAACGTGGTGTTCTTTATCAATGACTGCCGTGAGAACTTTGATCTAACGGTGGTAAACCCTTCTGTTAACCGCAGTGAATGGCACTTTGTGTCAGACACCCCGACCAATATTATTTACGGACTTGGCGCGATCAAGGGCGTTGGTGAGGGCGCGGTTGAATCGATCGTTTCAGCACGTCGCCGTGACGGGCCTTTTACCGATCTTTACGACTTTTGTCGTCGTGTTGATATCAAAAAGGTCAATAAGCGCACGCTTGAAGCTCTCGTCAGCGCAGGGTGTTTTGATGATTTTGCCGCTATATTAAGACCTGACTTGCCAAGCGACGAAGCCTATGAGATACGTGGCGCGCTGATGAGTCAGCTACCAAGTGCCGTGCAGGCTGCTGAACAAGATCGGCAAAATCGCGAGATTGGCATGATGGACTTATTCGGTGAGATGGATGGCGCAGTAGCCGCACCGCCATTAGTGATGACTCCAGAGCTAATCTGGGGAGATAAACATCGCCTAAAAGCTGAAAAGAACACCTTAGGGTTGTACTTAACTGGACATCCCATCGATGAGTACCGTGATGAGCTAAAACGCTACACCTCAGGTGCGCGTCTTGATGGCCTAACTGACACTGGCTATAACGGCAGTTGTTACTTTGCAGGTTTGATCATCGATATGGCGAACTTTGGTACCCGTCATGTCATTACCTTAGACGATGGTACCTCAAGACTGGAAGTCAGCTGTTACGCTGAGCGTTTTAACCGCGTCAAAGAGCAATTAAAAGTCGATGAGGTCGTCATTATTAAAGGCAGCATTCGCGAACGTGATGGCCGTATCTTCGCACGCCTTGATAACGCGATGAGCATGGTTGATGCTCGTCTACGTTGGCTAAAAAAAATCAGTGTCAAAGTCCATGGTAGTGATATTAATCTGTTAACACATATGCAACCGCTGCTTAAATCAGCGCAAGCTCATCTGATACCAGCGCCGCGCTTATCTTATAATAACGAGCAGGACGAACAAGATACCGGTAGTAATCATTCTTATGATCCGGTTATGGGTGGCAATTTGTATGATGAAGAAGGCAATGACTTGTTGGCACTAGATCAAGATATGAGCTCTGACACTGCATTCAATTACTCGGACGCTGCTATTAATGATAACTGCATTCCACTTGGGTTAAGTGTTTATGAGGATTATGGTATTGCTAACGTCGCCCTCTCTGAACACTGGCGTGTTTACCCTAATGACGATAATTTACAACAGCTCAAGAGCATGATTAATGAAGAAGACTTATATTTTCATTATAGTTAGAGTTTAGTGGAAATGAAAACCTGCATTATAACGGGCTTGATAACACAACAATTTTTATCTAGAGCAACTCATCAATTAGGTTATGAGGGTAAGAGATAGATACTTTCATTGGTGACATGCCCTAAATTACTGGATACTTAATCATGGCCAAAACCAATCTTAACAACACTAATAACACGAGTGTTGTTGATGGCGAAATTATCAACCATCAACAGTTTGAAGATATGCGTGACCTTCTCGAAGAAGACTTTCCAGAGTTAGTGCAGGCTTACCTTGCTGATAGCCGACAACGTATTGTGACCTTACGTGCCGCTCAGGTTGCCAATGATAATGCCATTGGTTTCGAGGCCGCTCATGCGCTAAAAGGTGCTAGTGCTAATTTAGGTGCGACACAGTTGGTAGCACTTAGTGATCAGCTGGAAGTCCACTGCCGTGAGCAGAAAATCAGTCAACACGCCGACCTTATAGAGAATCTATCAGTGGCATTACAGCGTGTCGAACAAGAGATTAATCAACGATTGAGTCAATAATGAGCACTTCTTCTTTATCAGCAACATCTACTCTATCAACACCTACGATTGAGGACTACCTCACTTGCCTACAAGTCGTCATGGTTAATACTACCCTGCCTGCTAATATTGGCTCAGCCGCAAGAGCGATGCATACCATGGGTTTATCACGATTGACGGTGGTTGATCCCAAGCTGCCGATTGATGAAACCAGCGAATCTCATGCGGCGGGTGGTATGGAGGTGCTATCATCAGCCACTATCGCACCGACGTTAGAGACGGCCATTGGTAATTGTCAGTTGGTCTTTGCTGCGAGTAGTCGCAGTCGTCATCTGCCGCGGCCTGTGGTTACGCCTACTCAAGCTGCCAAAATTATGGCGGATTTTATTGATAATCAAAGCGCTCATCTTACAGGCAAGCCAAATATCGCTATTTTATTTGGTCGTGAAGATCGCGGCCTGACCAATGAAGAGCTCGCTTACGCGGACTATCATATTCAGATTGATGCCAACCCAGCTTATCCAGTGTTGAATGTAGCTTCAGCCGTACAAGTCATTACCAGCTTTATCTTTGCTTATGTTCAAGCACATTCAAAAGATTCTGTGGACAATCATACAGATACAACCTCTCATTCTATATTGGATGTCCGTTTGCGCCAGCAATGGGATGAGCCGGCCATCACCCAGCAGCAACTGCAACAACTGACCCAGCGTACGACTGAGCTCATGATTCAGCGCGGCCTAGCAGATAGCGAGCATTTAAAATCATTACCATCACGGTTGTCTCGACTTGGCTCTCGCGTACAGCTTGATCAAAAGGAATATCAGCTATTAAGTGCATTGATTGCTAAGCTTTCAAAAGATTAAATTGAAACAAAATCTCATTAATTAAAAATGAGCCAATATTAACTATTAACCCATGGTTTTTCTTAGGTTTTATAGGCGAGCGCTATATTTTGTCGCACAAAACTGTTATAACCTTAAAAGACGTACGCAAAAATACGCTGACAAGCTTGTTTTAATAAGCACAGCTTTGTATTTGAATGCTAAAAATATAGAAACAATATGAATATTATTTCACTGCCCAACCTTCATTGACGAAATTCTACTCAAGAACAGATAGGACGTTTTATGTCATTGCCAACCACTTTATTCAAAACGATCGCCAGTATCAAAAAAGACCTGAAAGAAGATATTGAAGCGGTATTTAATCGTGATCCAGCAGCTCGCAACAGTCTTGAGGTGCTGTTAACCTACCCAGGTATTCACGCTCTCATCCTGCACCGTGGTGCGCACTGTTTATGGCAAAATGAGCAGAAATTCGCCGCGCGCGCAATATCCTATGGCTCTCGAATCATCACAGGCATTGAGATTCATCCTGCTGCCAAGATTGGTAGACGCTTCTTTATTGATCACGGTGTGGGTGTGGTCATTGGTGAGACTGCAGAAATTGGCAATGACGTGACCTTGTACCATGGCGTTACCTTGGGCGGCGTTTCTTGGAATAACGGTAAGCGCCATCCCACCTTAGAAGACGGAGTGATTGTAGGGGCTGGTGCAAAAGTTTTAGGACCCTTCACTGTCGGTAAAAATGCTAAAATTGGTTCTAATGCCGTGGTTGTCAAGGCAGTTCCACCAGGTGCTACGATGGTCGGTAGCGCAGCCCGCATGATTTCAGAAAATCATGATGAAAAAGGCAACCCACTGACAACCAAAGTAGACGATGCAAAGCAGCAGGAAAAAGACGCACAAGCCGCTCAATCTAAAGACACTACCCAAAGTACAGCACGTGCAACTGCCTTTCAAGCTTATGGTATTGACCCCTCCTCACAAGATCCTGTCGCTGAAGCTTTTGCTAAGATGCTTGAGCATATTCGTCAGTCAGAAAATCGTTTAGACCAACTACAAGCAGCCATGTGCAAACTTGATCCTAATTTCTGTCAAAAGGAATATGACAAATTATGTTTAGAAGACCTAGATGTGATTGATAGAGAAGGTTTGGATGCGCTCAGCGCTGAGGACAAGTAAATTTGAACCAATATATCATCGAGAGCGTGAGTATATCAGTAGCACTGATAGACACTCTAATCTTACCTTTACCTCTCACTTAATGACTATCACAAGCAACGGCTTTTAATTATATTAAAAGCACAATAAAGCACATTGGAGTTTTGGTTGATTACATTAAGCCCCATCAAACGTCGTTTGGTATATGTCGCTTTTTTCGAAATATTTGCCATTACTCTGACAACCTTTATTCTGATAGGATTAAGCGGCAGCGATGCTCGAGAGTCTCTACCGCTCGCTATCATCATTGCTATTATTGCTGTTGTTTGGAACTTCGTTTACAACACGCTCTTCGAGTACTTGGAACGACGCTATCAGATCAAAGTGCGTACTTTTAAGGTTCGTAGTGCTCACGCTATCGGCTTTGAGGGCGGACTTACTTTGGTTTGTCTGCCTCTTTATATGTTGTGGTATGGGGTCGGAATATGGACGGCCTTGACGATGGAAGTGTCTCTTGTCATCGCTTTCTTAATATTTACTTTT
>JARIEH010000063.1 GCA_029256865.1 Psychrobacter sp. | reverse complement strand
GTTAAGTTACGCAGACCCAAAAAGTCAAACTTTACCAGACCCACATCTTCGACATCATCCTTGTCAAATTGACTGACACGGTGGCCTTCATCGTCACAATAAACAGCGCTAAAGTCAGTGATTCGATGGGGCGCAATGAGTACACCGCCCGCATGTTTACCAACGTTACGGCACACGCCTTCTAGCTTAATGGCCATCTCCCAAATCTCAATGGCGTCTTCATAATCCATATTGTCAGGGTTGGAGATTAAGTCTTTGAGCTGTGGCTCTTGTTCCAGCGCTTGGCTAAGGGTAATACCTGGCGTCTTTGGAATGAGTTTGGATAATTTACTGGCTAAGAAGTATGACTTACTTTGTACCCGCGCCACATCTCGTACCACTGCTTTGGCGGCCATGGTACCAAAAGTAATAATCTGTGACACCGCTTCACGCCCATAAGTTTGGGCGACATAATCAATAACGCGGTCGCGACCTTCGATACAAAAGTCAATATCAAAGTCAGGCATTGAGACACGCTCAGGGTTTAAGAAGCGCTCAAACAGGAGATCATAATGAATGGGATCAAGATCAGTAATGTTGAGCGCATAAGCCACTAACGAGCCCGCACCAGAACCACGGCCTGGACCAACGGGTACGCCATTGGCTTTTGCCCAACGGATAAAATCCATCACGATTAGGAAGTAACCAGGAAAACCCATTGATAAGATAACTTCAAGCTCGTATTCTAAGCGTTCATCATATTTTTGGCGAATGTCTTGCCAGTTATCGCTACGTGACTCAACAGGAAATAGCTTGGCTAAACGCTGCTCTAGGCCGCGCTGAGACTCTGCTCGAAAAAACGACTCTGTTGTCTCACCTTCAGGTACGGGAAATTCAGGTAATACGTTAATACCCAGTGTCAGCGTCACGTTACAACGACTGGCTAAGCGTAAAGTATTATCAATAACTTGCGGAATATCAGCAAACAGCTGCTGCATTTGCGCTTGAGTCTTTAGGTATTGCTCGTCGGAATATAATCGTGGACGATTTAGGTCAGCAAGTACATAGGATCCTGCGATACAAACCCGAGCTTCGTGAGCGTCAAAATCATCTTGCTCTAAGAAACGTACCTCATTATGGGCGATGATAGGTAGGCTATGTTTAGCACCTGCATGAATAGCGGCCTTGATAAATGCGTCTTCGCCAGAACGACTGGTACGTTTAATGGCGAAGTATAATCGATCGTTAAATTGTGCTTGCCAGTCATTAATAAGCTCATCGGCTTTTTCTGGCATAGAGCTGACAAGGGCTTGACCAACGTCTGACTTTTCTGTAAATAAGACAATAACACCCGCTGCGTGCTCAAGGATGTGGCTGCGCTTGACGATGGGGACGCCATGATTGTCAGGATCAGCACGTCCTTCAGTAAAACCAAGCGAGACAATACGGGTGATATTTTGATAGCCCTCATTGTCCATCGCCAGTAGCACCAACCTTGAGTCCTCATTATCCATGATGACTTCGCTACCGATAATCGGCTTGATACCAGCGCCTAAGCAGGCACGATAAAACTTCACGGTGGCATAAAGATTGGAGAGGTCGGTCAACGCCAATGCGCGCTGATTGTCTGCTGCTGCCGCCTTAATTAAGGGCTTTATGCGCACGATAGAATCGGTGATGGAATATTCGCTGTGGATGCCAAGGTGTACAAATGCCATAAAGGACTCTTATTGATGCGATCAAAGGAGAAGTGGTTTACTAAGAAAAATTTATGGTTATCAATGCGTTAAGTTGTTAATTTGAAATAGATAAGGCATTGCTAGTCATATTTATGCGTTTTCAATCAGGTCGTTAATAATAGCATTGTTTGTCACAGACAGCCACTTATACGGCTGGTTTAATCTGCTTGTGACAGAGAGATAAGTTGTTTGAGTAATATAAAAACCTTTTAAATGTCACGTTAAAAAGCCTTCTATGAGAAGATTTATAGAAGGCTTTTATTTGAAATAATAATGTTTTGAATTAAAGTTATTTTAGATTTAGTAACCAACCACCGCCGCATCCACAATACGTGGATCAGAAGATCCGTAAACACCATTTGGCGTCATCATAATCGACTGCGTTGAGCCCATCGCAGCTTGCGGACTAACCTTATGTCCCATAGTTTCAAGTTTTTTAATCGTATCAACATTCAGTACTTTTTCGATACGAATCTCATCGGGCAACCACTGATCATGAATACGTGGGGCATGCGTTGCCTCAGCGATATTCATATCGTGATCAATAACGTTTGAGATGATTTGCGTGACAGTGGTGATAATGCGGCTACCACCTGGGCTACCAGTCACGATATAAGGTTTGCTGTCTTTGAATACTAAGGTAGGACTCATGGAGGATAAGGGACGTTTATTGGCCTCAACCGCATTCGCATCGCCACCGATTAAGCCATAACCATTCGGTGTACCGGGTTTAGCAGAAAAGTCGTCCATTTCATTATTAAGTAAAATACCTGTACCTTCAGCGACGAGACCAGTACCATAAGAAAAATTCAGCGTATAAGTATTGGCTATCGCATTGCCATCTTTATCTACGATAGAAAAATGCGTGGTTTGATCGCTCTCGTAGGGTAGTGGGTTATTGGCTTTGATAGTAGCCGCTGGTGTGGCTTTGTCTGGATTAATCAAAGTACGCAGCTTATTTGCATACGCTTGAGAGGTCAGGCCGCTGGCAGGCACATCGATAAAGTCCGAATCCCCTAAATACTCAGCACGATCGGCATAAGCCAGCTGCATCGCCTCAGCCATAAGGTGAATGGTTTGCGCGCTGTTTTGACCGTAGTCTTTGAGTGGATAGCCTTCTAAGATATTTAAAATCTGCACGATATGGATACCACCTGAGGAAGGCGGTGGCATAGAGACAATTTCATAACCACGGTAGTTGCCTTTGACTGGCTCGCGGGCGATGGCTTCATAATTGGCCAAATCCTGCAAACTCATGATGCCACCAGCGTCATTAACGGCTTTGACCAATTTACTGGCCGTTTCCCCTTTATAAAAACCATCAGCACCTTTTGCTGCAATCAGTTTCAGGGACTTTGCCAGCTCAGGTTGTTTTAAACGCTCGCCCGGCTGATAAGCACTGCCATCCGCTTTAAAAAATATCTTCTTAGTACTGGGCCATTTCTGCAAACGATCGCTTAATGCTTCTAGTGACTCCGACAAGCCAGCAGTGACTTCTATACCGTCTTCAGCCAGTGCAATTGCTGGCGCCATCACTTGTCCGCGGCTCATGGTACCATGATCTTCTAAGGCTTTTAGCAATCCTGCTACCGTACCTGGTACGCCCACGGCTAAACCATGATAGCGAGATAAATCACTGACGGCATTGCCATCGCTATCGAGATACATATCACGCGAGGCACTACTTGGCGCTTTTTCACGGTAATCGAGCGCCACCGTTTTACCTTGTTTGGCATCATAAATCATCATAAAACCGCCACCACCGATATTACCTGCACGCGGCAAAGTAACGGCTAAGGCAAAGCCAACGGCTACGCCAGCATCAACGGCATTGCCACCCTCTTTTAAAATCTTTAAACCAATATCAGAGGCCAATGCCTCCTGAGAAGCCACCATACCGTTCTTTGCCCAAACAGGATGATGAATGGCGTCAGCTGAGTAAATGGCTTGGTCGGTTTTGGTAGTAGTGCTAGTTGCTGTTTTTAGCTTGTTCGTATTGGTAGGCGTGATACGCTGAGTTTCGACCAATACCGTCGGCGAATCAGTCATGATAGCGAGATTCATCGCATCCAGATTCAGGGAGCTGTTATTGATTGTTGTGTTTTTAAGTGGCTTATTTGTCTCGGATTCAAGCGCGTGCACAGAGGCGGGTAGCAACAATATACTACTAATAACTAAGGCGGTGATTTTGGTGGGCTTAATACTACGGTGAGCCGCATCGTGATGAGAACGAAAAAATGGGTATGGCATCGCAAATTCCTTTTTACGAGTGGGAGAGTGAGTAAGTCAAATCTAGAGAAAATATCGGGCTGTTGAGCGATTAACTCAGCTTAGACAGTTTAGATAGTAACGAAAACAACAGATTGTAGAAAGCTATTTATCAACTTTTGCCTTTTTTTGAATCATTGTCACGATAACTGTTTGTGTCAAAAGTATCTTTTTGCACTCGCAGGGTTTTAATTAAACGCTCCTTATGAATCCCTCGCTTGTAATGTTCTGTGTTATAAATAATCCCTTTCATGTTTTGTTTACCATTGTCTGTCCGTCTGAATAATGGGGTCTTTATGTCACCACACCCGAAGACAAGAGCATCATGGATTTTAAAAAAACGAAAAAAAGCGCACCGATTATTCGATGCGCTTTTTTATTACCATAGATCTACATGAGTGATGTATGTATCAATCTGACCGTCAAGTGGGTGCTGGTCTTATTGATTTACGAACTTACTTTGACCTTTGTTTGATCCTTGACGTCCTTTTGCTTGTCTTTCAGCTTTTAACGCTTCAAGCTTGGTGCGTTGTTCAGCGGTTAGGACTTCTATGATGGCATTATGGTTTTGCATACGATTACCAGCGTTGCTTTGTCTGATGGCTTGTATTTTTGTCTGCTGCGCTGCAGTTAAGTCTAGTTGTGAAAACGGGCTATTTTTACCAGATTTTTGCTGTGAGCCACGACGTCCTTCACCATGTCTCTGTGACTTTAATGTTTCAAGCTTCGCGCGCTGATCTGCAGTTAATACTTCCATAATGGCATTATGGTTCTGCATACGCTCGCCACGGTTACTTTGTCTAATCGCGGCTATTTTAGTTTGTTGTGCTGCGGTCAGGTTCAGTTGAGACATTGGCCCTCTCATGCCGCCTTTGTGCATGCCTTCTTTCATACCTGCTTTATAGTTTTTTTGCATTTTAGTGGTTGGCGTTGTATCAGTCGTCGCACCGACACTGGTACAAGCGCTTACTGCAAAGACGCTAGAGAGTGCTAATGCTGAGCCCATTAATAATTTTTTCATAATAAATCCTTTGTTTCACTTGGTTCATGTATACGGTTTTTTATCTTAAAATCTTTTTAAACGTAGTTCCTGTTGCTGATAGAACCTATCATACGACAGATAAAGGTTGCGAATATTTATGAAATATTAAGAAAGGTAACGTTTGTGGCTCAGATAGCACATGGAGAGGTAGTTGACTGATATTATGAGCAATAACGCTATTGATAGGTGAGGAGATAACTATGGCAAGAGTATTGCTGGGTGATGATGACGAAGAGCTGACTCAGTTATTACAAGAATACCTGCATAATCATGGTGTTCAATGTGACTGTGTTCATGATGGACAGGCAGTCATACAGCAACTCAAAGCGGTGAGCAATGAAGCCTCTACCAGTTCAGCTTATGACTTATTGGTACTCGATATCATGATGCCAAAAATTGACGGCTTAAGTGTGCTACGGCAACTGCCGACTATCAGTGATATTCCGGTCATTATGCTGACGGCAAAAGGCGAGGAGATTGATCGGATTATCGGCTTAGAGCTTGGTGCTGATGATTATATTACCAAACCATGCAACCCACGTGAGCTGCTGGCACGTATTAATGCGGTGATTAAACGTACCAACGCTGTGCACTCAGAACATACGCCGCTACCAGATAGCCGCTTGCATCTTGATCAAACTCAGCGCCTCTGTCAGATAGATGGGATAGATGTACAGGTCACCGGCACAGAGTTTGATTTATTAGTGGCGTTATTAAGACAAAAAGGGGAGGTGGTGAGTAAGTCATCGTTGTCAGAGAATGTCTTGCAGCGCGAGTTGCAGCCATTTGATCGAAGCCTTGACGTGCATGTCTCGCGCCTGCGCAAAAAACTACAATCTTTCCATGATGAGCCGATTAAAGCGATTCGAGGTAAAGGCTATCAGCTGGTACTGTAACGACGGACGCATCGATGAAAAACCTTGCTCTATTTAAGGGCCGTATGACGCTGTTTTGGCGACTGTTTTTGAGCCTGTTATTGACGATAATATTTACCGCGATCTCCTCTGTTTTAATTGAGCGTTGGCTCAATGAGAGGGCGCTCAATGCGCGAATGGAGTGGCAGATTGAGCAGTTATTAGCCAAACGTGAGTTATTGGTGGGAGCCTTAGAAGCCGGTGAGATATCGGTGGTGAAACAGTTATACCAGCAAGACCGTCGTTTTATGCACCAGATAAGCATATATGATGAACAAGGAGTCGTGCTTTTCCCGAGATATGGTCGTATGCAGCGGCATAGAAACAGAGCACCATCGACGTCGATATCCTCTCCAACTATCAGGCCTACTCAATCCCAGATCGAGCCTGAGACTGCCATAAACGAGATTGAAAGAGCAAATACTCTCATCAATACCACTGATCGTCCCGAGTTGGCAGACACCGTAGTGATTTTGCCAGATCGCACAAGCGTTATCTTACAAATACGTCCAAACCTCCCATTTGCCGAAATTGTTGCACTGCAACGCGGTAACTTTATAGTGCGACTCATTTTGATTGTCTTATTCAGTACTTTAGTCAGTTTTTGGCTGAGCCGTACGATGATTGGACGTATGCGTGATGTGCAGCATACGGTGCGACAACTGATTGAGGGAAACTATCAGGCCAATCCAAATCTGTCTAAGCTTGGGGATGACGAGCTGGGTTTGCTCGCAAAGGATGTGGGCAAATTATCATTAAGACTGGCTGACAGTGAGCTGGCACGCAAGCAGATGTTAAGCGATATCTCGCATGAGCTACGCTCGCCACTTGC
>JARIEH010000021.1 GCA_029256865.1 Psychrobacter sp. | reverse complement strand
GATAGCATGAAGCAGCCTGCAACCTTTGAAAAGCAGCAGCGTTTTTTTAAGGCACAGCTGGATATAGCGGTAACGCATCAGCTGCCCGTCATGCTTCATATCCGTAAGGCTCATGCTGAGGCGTTGGCATTATTAAAAGCACATGATTATGATGCACACAAACTGGGCGGTATCGCGCATAGCTTCAGTGGTGGCATACAAGAAGCGAAGGCTTTCGTTAAGTTAGGATTCAAACTTGGCATCACTGGTCAAGTTACCAACCCCAATGCCAAAAAACTGCGTCTGGCCATTCAAGCGGCAGTCGATAGCCACGGTATTGAATGCTTGGTCATTGAGACCGACTGTCCTGACATGACGCCCATGATGTGTCAAGGCCAAAGCAATGACTCACAAGCGCCACGCTCAGCATTGGGGCAAGACGCAGATAATGAGTGGCAAGGCGCCGACGGTCATGACCGCAATGTACCAGCCAACCTGCCTTGGGTACTAATGAGTCTAAGTGAGCTGCTTGATATTGAGTATGGAGTGTTGGCGCGTCAGCTATGGAAAAATAGCTGTGATGCCCTACGAGTATCATGGACTTATCCAGAATAAAACATTATTAACTAAGGGTTTTTAAGCGATTATGAATCAACCATTCACACAAATTAATACAGGCTTTAAGGCTACTGAGATGGTTTTAAAAAACGACACGTTAGAAGTTGGCACGTTAAATGCTATAAGTATAGATAAGCAGTATGAGCGCCGCTTTCAAGGGACGCAGACGCTTTATGGTACGGCGGCGTTTGATACTTTTGCCGCTGCCCATGTCTACGTCATTGGCGTTGGGGGTGTCGGTTCTTGGGCAGCTGAAGCGCTGGCGCGTACGGCAGTGGGTACCATTACTTTGATTGATTTGGATGTGTTGGTGGCTTCTAATGCCAATCGTCAGCTACCAGCGCTTGATAGTACCTTTGGTCAAAGCAAGATAGCAGCGATGGGTCAGCGTATACGCGAAATCAATCCAAAAGTTACCCTGCATCTGGTCGATGATTTTTTGACAACGGATAACGTTCATTTATTGTTACCCAGTCGTAATGAGGTCAAAGCCGCTGCCGATGCGCACCGTCCGATTGTGATATTGGACTGCGTCGATGACATGAGTGCCAAGCTTGCCATCGCCCTACATTGCCGTTTTAACAAGTTAAAGCTGATTTGTGCCGGTGGTGCAGGCGGTAAGATAGACCCACTGCAAATCACCGTCAGTGATCTAAAAGACAGCTATCAAGATCCCTTACTGGCACGACTACGCAATAAGCTGCGTCATGAAAAAGGCATCAATAGTGCCTTAAAAGAAAAGTTTGGTATTAAATGTGTGTATTCGACAGAGCCTCCACGGGTGGATAAAAGCTGTCAAACAGGAGGACTGCACTGCGGTGGCTATGGCTCAGCAGTGGCAGTGACCTCCGTAGTAGCGATGATTATGGTCAGTGAGACGTTACAGATGTTGAGTAAACAAACGGCTATAAAACGCACGAACTTATAACTCCCTATAAACTTTGGAGATGGATGTGTCAAATTATCAGTATCCGTTAGCAGCAGATGAGCAAGAACGCATTGCTAAACTGCGTGAATATGAGGTACTCAATAACGAGCATGATCCCGCATTTGCACGTCTAACGGAACTGGTAAAGCTGTTTTTTGACTTTCCCATCGTGACCATCACCTTTATGGATGAGCGCACCCAGTATCTAAGAGCACCTCACGGGATGCAGGGTACCTGTACGACCTCACGTGAAGTGGCTATTTGTAACTATACCGTACTGTCTAATGATGTTTTTGTGGTGCCAGATTTAGCAAAAGACAGCCGCTTTATTCACAACCCATTAATCACCCAAAGTCCTCATTTACGCTTTTATGCTGGAGCGCCTATTATTCTGCATGAAGATAATAAGGTATATCGTTTGGGGTCTTTGTGTCTTATGGATACGCAGCCGAGCGACACATTTGATGAAGAACAGGCTGAGGTATTGACTAAATTTGCAGCTATGGCAGCAGATGCGTTAGAACTACAAAAGAGTCAACGCCTCGCTAGGCACGACAGTCAGATGAAGTCAGAATTTTTGGCCAACATGAGCCATGAGATACGTACGCCAATGAACGGTATCATTGGTATGGTGGATATGCTCGATGAGACTGATCTAAATACTGAGCAAAAAAGTTATATCGATAATATTAAAATCTCCACCGAGCATCTATTAGCGGTTATAAATGGCATTTTGGACTTATCGAAAGTCGAGTCTGGAAAGATGACGCTAGATTCAGTACCGATGAACTTGTCAGTACTGTGTCATGAAGTGATTGACTTGTTTGCCGTTCGAGCTCAGCAGCGTGGGCTGACGCTAGATTATCAGTATACGGAAGAGTTATCACCTTATGTAGAAGGCGATCCAGTAAGATTAAAGCAAGTTTTGTCAAATCTCGTCAATAATGCAATCAAGTTTACTCGCGAAGGTGGCCACGTCAGTCTAAAGGTGATGCATGCGCCAAACTGTGACGACGATAAAAGTAATGCTAAAGAAAGTGATACTGATAAAAGTCAGGTTGCTAAAGGTACGGATATCATATGTCGTGGTTCTGATGGCCGTGACATAACGTTATGTATTGAAGTGGCAGATACTGGTGTCGGTATCAAGCCTGAGGCACAAAAAGTCATATTTGAAGCTTATAATCAAGCCTGTCACTCTACTCATCGATTATATGGTGGCACTGGTTTGGGATTGTCGGTCTGTAAGTCCTTGGTCAATCTAATGGGTGGTTATATTTTACTCGACAGTGAGGTAGGAGAGGGTACGACATTCAAGGTGTTGCTACCCATGCGGACACTAGAAAAGTCCCAGTATGAAGAATGGCATCATACCAATGCTATAGATGACAAACCACTCTCGCGAAATGTAGGGCGCATACTGCTTGTGGAGGATGACAGTGTCAGTGCCATGGTAGCCATCAAAGCATTAAGTAATAGTGGGCATACGGTCACCCATGTCACGGATGGTCAGCAGGCTATTGAGCAATTATCAGCGAGTCCGCAGCATTTTGATGTGATACTCATGGATCATCACATGCCGATTATGGATGGCATGCAAGTAATGGTTGAGCTACGTAAGCGCTATAAACCCAAAGACCTGCCACCAATCATTGCGCTGACAGCCAATGCGATGAATGGTGAACGCGAAAAATATCTACAGGCGGGCATGCAAGATTACTGTACTAAGCCCTTTAAAAAAGAAGAGCTCACCACCCTGATACAACATTGGCTCATGCAAAAATACTCAAAACAGAGCTAACGCGTCAAAAACCTGCTAGATAAATACCCCAAAAGATAAAGCATTAAAAAAGCTCAACCGTGACATGACGGTTGAGCTTTTTTAATGCTTTATCAAGGCGCGCTATGAGCTGACGCGTGTCTGATAGTCGCTGGTACGGGTGTCTACGCGTACCACTTCACCTTGCTGTACAAATAAAGGTACACGAACCACTGCGCCAGTCTCTAGAGTAGCAGGCTTACCGCCGCCGCCAGAGGTGTCACCGCGGACGCCAGGATCTGTTTCAGTGATTTGTAATTCAACAAAGTTTGGCGGTGTCACGGCAAGAGGGACGCCATTGAATAGAGTGATGGTACATAAATCGTTGCCATTCTCTTTTAGCCACATCTTGGCATCCGCCATGGCAGTCGCATCTGCTTGCAGTTGCTCAAAGCTTTCAGGATGCATAAAATGCCAAAACTCACCATCGTTATAGAGATAATTCATTTCGGTATCGATCACGTCAGCTGCTTCTAGACTTTCACCTGACTTAAAGGTCTGCTCGAGCACTTTACCGCTACGTAGATTACGCATTTTTACGCGGTTAAAGGCTTGGCCTTTACCCGGTTTGACAAACTCGTTTTCGATAATGGAATAAGGGTTGCCATCGAGCATGACCTTGAGACCGGCTTTAAATTCGTTGGTAGAAAAATGTGCCACAAGAGACTCCTAAGGGTTGCTAGTAACTATAGTTAGTAATCAGTAATTAATAATCAGTAATTAATAATCAGTAGTTTGGATGAGAGTAAATCAATCATCAACGCGCCGCCAAACGTGACGCTAATAAAACACCATTCCGATCATATCAAGAATAAGTAGGGGTGAACAGATAGGTTTGGTTGGCATGCTTTGATAGAGTACTGACTTACAGCGTATAATATCGGTTTTTAGGCGCATGTATTAGGGTGTCATGATAAACCATTTAATCACACAAAAAAACTGGCAAACACAATTATCTGAAGCCGTCACTTCAGTAGATGAGTTGCTCACTATACTCAATCTTGAGTCTCTAAAGTCGCAGATTTATATACCTACGCATTTTGAGCTGCGTGTCCCACGTGGCTTTGTTGCCAAAATGACTGTGGGGGACGCCAAAGATCCTCTATTAAGGCAAGTCTTACCTGACAAACAAGAGCAGGTTGTGGTGAGTGGCTACGTCGCTGACCCCTTGGCGGAAAACGATCAAAACCCGACCAAAGGACTGCTGCACAAATACCAGTCACGGGTTTTATTGACCATCACAGGGGCTTGCGCTATTCACTGTCGTTATTGTTTTCGTCAGCATTTTGATTATAGTGCCAATATGCCGACCACCTCTGCCCATTCGGCTATTATTGATCACATTGAAGCACACCCTGACATAAATGAGGTTATTTTAAGTGGCGGTGACCCGTTAAGTGTGTCCAATCGGCGTTTATTTACTTGGCTTGATACGCTAGAAGCTATGCCACAGCTGACCACCATTCGCTTGCACACACGTATGCCTCTGGTGATTCCTGAGCGTTTAGACAATGACCTATTAGATCGTCTGGCCG
>JARIEH010000299.1 GCA_029256865.1 Psychrobacter sp. | reverse complement strand
TTACTTGAGGCCACCATTCCCTCGTGGATATCGAAGCGCGCACCAGTTGCCAATAAAGCCACGGCGATGGGACTGAATTCATCGAGTCAGTTCTTTGGCGCTTTTGTCGGTGGGGCGATGGGCGGTTTATTATTAACCCAGCCTAATCTGTTGGCGTGGGGCATATTGGCAGTTATCATGGGCGCAGCCTTGCTGCTTATTATCCCTATCGCTGATCCCCCGTATTTATCGAGTACCACTGTTACGATTCCTAAAGATATCAATATCCAAGATTGGTCACGGCAAATGCTGGCGGTAGACGGTGTTGATGAGTTGGTGGTGATGGCAAAAGAGCAGGTAGCGTATCTGAAGTTAGATAAAACGCAGCTGACTGACTCTTCGCGACAAGAGCTGTCGTATCTTGCACAAAGCCCGCTGGATATTTAGGTAAAAGTTGTATAAAGTAAAACCATGTTTTTGATATTATCAGTCAGTTTTATTAACTCTATTTACCAGAACTTAATAACACTATTTATAAAACTATTCATAAAAAGGAAGATACTATGCGCGGTGTTAATAAAGTTATCATTATTGGTAACCTCGGTGCAGACCCTGAATCACGCCAATTCAATAATGGTGGTAGCGTGACCAATATTTCAGTGGCAACCTCCGAGCAGTGGACAGATAAACAAAGTGGCGAAAAACGTGAAGCAACGGAATGGCATCGTATCTCTTTATTTAACCGTTTGGGCGAAATCGCTGCACAGTATCTACGTAAAGGCAGCAAGGTCTACATCGAAGGCAGTCTGCGTACACGTAAGTATCAAGATCAAAGTGGGCAAGATCGTTACATTACCGAGATTCGTGCTGAGCAAATGCAAATGCTAGATGGTGCTAGCGGTGGTCAAGCGCCAGACAATAGCTATGGTAATCAAGGTGGCCAACAAGGTGGTGGCTTTGGCGGACAGCAGGGCTTTGGTGGTCAAGGTGGACAGCAAGGGGGTTATAATCAAGCAGGTGGTGCAGCAGCCCAAGGTAGCAATCAAAACCACTTTAATAACAACCAAAGTGCGCCACCTCAGCAACAGCAGAACCAATTTAACCAGCCTGCTCAAGCACCAATGCAACCTAAGCCTACAGCAATGCCCGATGGTCCTGTCGATGACGATATTCCATTCTAGGATACACCTCAGAGTTATCTGTAAAGAATATATCTGAATATATAATGTAGATTAAAACAATGAAGGGCCTTTAAATAAAGGCCCTTTTTTTATATCCATAAATTTTTAAGGGTTGGCTGTTAAACAGTGGCTTATATTTCTAATACTCATAAAGTGTAAGTATTCAACGCCTGTCTATTATAGACGCTGGTTTTCTCAGTCTAGAATGACATCATTATAAATATGGATAAGTGCTTATAGATATTATTCCCATTAAAATATAAAGGATGAGTCTTATTTTTGAATGGAGAGATTATTATTTATTTTTTAATTATTCATTATATATAAATAATATGATAATCTACTACGATTGCTAAAAGGGGTTGATTGAATGTTAGGTTCTGTCGTTTATATCGATACAAGTTCCATGGTTTTTGAACCTTAAACATCAGTAAATATCAACCGTAACAAAGCAGTATCATTATTAAGCTAACTGTTACCTAATAAGTCATAAAAGACGTATTGGGCTTATCCCTATTTTTATAACCGAGGCTATTATGAATAAGAATAAAATCATTGATTTAGATAACTTAGACGTAGACGAGTTACGTGCAATCACTGAAAATGCACAACAACTTATTGCAAAAAAGCAGCATCAGCGTTTATATGATGCTTATATACAGTTTGAAAAAATTGCAGAAGAGAGCGGTAGCACTATTGAAGAGATCTTGAAGGCAGGTGAAAGTCTCGAGAAAAAACGCAGTATTAAATATCGCAATACTGATAATCATGAAGAGACGTGGACAGGCCGTGGCCGGAAGCCGACTTGGTTGGTTGAGGCGCTAGCAGCAGGCCGCAACCTTGAAGATTTTGCGATTTAAAACGCTTTAAAAAAATAGCGTAACGAGTATAAAAAGCCAGTATCTTCATTTAGAGATACTGGCTTTTTATCTGTCATCTATAGGTGATTGTTTGTTATGATAACGACATTTTCACTTGACCTATATAAGTAGTCTCACTGTGCCTCAAGCATCCGCTTCGTCTCATAAACGTCCTCGTAAGCTATGGTGGCTGATTGGGTTTATGCTATTTCTATTATTCATGCTGTTGCAAATGCCCGCAGCGTGGATGATGGAAAAATACGCACCCCAGTCACCTTATGTGCAGCACGTCTCAGGTAATCTATGGCAAGGCTCTGTTATTTGGCAGCTACCTTTGACGACGGCCTCATTGACAGGCTCAGCCAACTGGACTTGGCAGCCATGGCAGTTGTTGTTGGGAAAAATCGGTGCTAAGGTCGACATCAACACAGGGCAGACAAAGCTTAATGGACAAATCAAAGTCGGACGTCACTCTTGGCAGATAAGCGATATGAGTGGCAAGGTCACTCCTGAAACGCTTACGAGCGTGGTCGATTGGCAACTTCCTAATACCCCTATTCAGGTCAATCAGGTTTCATTGCAACGACAGTCAGGTTCAGATACCAAGGCTGCAGGCTTTACGCAAGCAGATGGTCAGCTGACATGGGTAGGTGGTGAGGTTGGCTATCCAAACGGTGGCAAGGTGTTTTATATCACCATGCCAACCATGCGCGCGCAGCTTACAACAGAACACAAAAACAATAAAAATCTGCTACACATGAGTTTATTAAACAATCAGGATAAGCGCTTAGGTGACTTATATCTTGATGGTGACAATATGCTGGATGTCAGTTTGACGCAGCGCTTACTGGAAAATATGCCTGAGTATCAAGGGCAAGCGCCACAAGACACACCGGTAGTGAGTATGCGTCAGCCATTAATAGCAGGGTTGGTATTTTCAGATGCAGAGGCGCGTTAAATGATAGGGATCTCGGCACGCCTAAAACCAGTCGTAAATAGTTTGAATCGTTTTTCAGGATGGTTGTTATTATTGGCGCTTGGTTGGTTGGCTTGGACAGCCGCACGTCTGTTGTGGTTGATATTAGCCCCGCCAACTGCCCCTGCACTTCCAATACAGGCGTTGCAGAATAATACGGCATCGACAGCTGATTACAGTAGTCTCTTCGCGATCTTTGCCGATCCTGAACTGGCCACCGCCGCGGCCCAGCCGCCCCCCAATGTGGCTCTAAAAGGGGTGCTGTTAGCCATACCATCCAGTCTGTCCTCAGCTTTGTTGGATGTGAATGGCGAAGTAAAAAACTACCGCATCGGTGATGAGTTGCAAGCCAGCGGCTATACTCTCATCGCAGTCGATTGGGATTCCGTCATCATTGCCGATGCTGCCGATAAGCAAAGTGTCATTAGTATGGCGGACGCCATGCCACTGGATCAAGGCAGTATGGCAGCAGGCGGTATGAGCAATCAGCGTTTACCAGAAGGGAGTCCGATGCCGTCTACTATGCCTCAGGCGATGGCTTTGCCCAACGCTTTAGATACTAATGAAAGTGTTGATTCTGTTAATAGTCCTACTGCAAATCCGATATCCGCCATTGATGAAGCAGTGACAGCATTACAAGACAGTCCCGCCAGTTATTTGAGTCGTATGGGTGTGATGGCGTCAGGCGAAGGCTATCAAGTGACCGCTGCCATGCCAGCAGAGGTACGCAATCGTTTGGGGTTAGAGCCAGGGGATCGGGTACTGACGGTAAACGGTCAAAGCGTCGGCAACGATCCTACGCAAGATGCAGGGGTACTAAAGCAGGTACAGCAAACAGGCGAAGCTCAGATTGAAGTAAAACGCGGTGATCAAGTGATTACCATTCGCCAGCAGTTTTAAATCTTATAACCCGTTTAAAACTCTATGAGTTGGTTCAAACCTCCGTTGTTTAAACCACATACAACCCTCGTTAATGCTATTTTAGCAACGTTTCAGTTTAAACTGAGTGACATCACAGTGGATAATTATGACCATGGCAAGTATGCATAAATTAACAGTAACCCCTTTGGGCCACTCACTACAGCGTCTGCTGACTCTCTGTCGGCCATTGTGCTTAGCCTTGCCACTTTGGGCAGCAACGTGTGGACTTGCCAGTGCTGAAAGTTGGAAGGTGAATCTACAAGATGCCGATATCAAAGCCTTTATTAATGAAGTGGCCACCATCACCGATCAAAACTTCGTGCTCGATCCACGTATCAATGGTAATGTCACGGTTATCTCTAATCGTGCTCTATCGCGTGATGAGATTTATCAGCTGTTTTTAAGCGTCATGCAAGTCAATGGTATTGCCGCGATTGATTCGGGTACCACGGTGAAATTGGTACCGGACAATATCGCTAAGCAATCTGGTATTGCAGTAGATTTGCGTGGTGATAGTGTGGGCGAGTCATTAGCAACCCGCGTCATTTATTTAACCAATAC
>JARIEH010000319.1 GCA_029256865.1 Psychrobacter sp. | reverse complement strand
GTACGCGACGTTGGACCAATGACTCCAGCCACGAAGCGTGGCTTCTCAGGGTTCTTCGCAGTGAACTCATCAGCAGCTTCGCGAGCAATCTTAGCCGCCGTTTTATTCAGCTCAGGCACAAGATACTGCATATCATAGTCAGCCATCGATAGGCGCGTACCATTAAAGCTATTAGTTTCAATGATATCCGCACCCGCTTCAAGATGGGCAATATGAATCTCTTTAATCATCTGCGGCTGCGAGAGCACCAACAAATCATTATTACCGCGTACATCTTGCTCAATATCAGCAAAACGCTCACCGCGATAGTCCGCTTCCTCGAGCTTATAATTCTGAATATGGGTGCCCATCGCGCCATCGAGCATTAAAATACGCGCTTGCATTTGCTCGGTGATACGGGCGCGGGCAGTCAGCTGCTGTTCTTTATAAGGGAAGACTGCAGGGGGTGTCAGTACAAAGCTATCATTAGCTTTTGAGGGTTGTGATGCTATCTTTTGAGTCATGAGAACACTGCTTATATTATCGATATTAAATAAAAGGGGAGACGCTAAAAGTCATACTAAAATCTATAAGGCTTATAAAAACAAAGAGGCGCAAATTTGCAATATTCTAGCATGAATAATGCGGCTCCTATGGTTATGTCTTTATTCATCCTTAGGAATAATAAGATACGACATGGACTCACTGTTTGTAGGAGCTGCTCTAGGAGTAACCTGTTACCAAAATAGCGGAGTTTAAGTGAGATGTATTGGTGCCAATCTAGGTTTTAAAGGTAACACGCTGAGTGTCCATGGATTTTTTAAATGACCAAAAAAAAGATAGTTGACTTATAAAACTGACAAAACTTACAAGTTGATGACAAAAAGTAGTGTAAACGCAAATAGCTAAATTTTTTTTATATGCTAATCTGACCTCATACTATATTTAATAGTATTATTACTTAATAATGACTTATCAGTCGCCGCTCACTGTTTATCTTAGGTATCTATTAAATAGTTTTTAACCTTGCCTGTAGCTGGTAGCTGGGCAATTTCCTATTAAAGAGTGATAGCGTTGACTTCGCTTGAAGTATTATATAGCCATCCATGATCGGTTGCCTTGCTGCTCTTTTAAATGGAATCAACCGTATGAACGCTCTTCCAGATTGCTTTATAGATTTTTAGAAAGAAAAATCACAGACTCAAAAGTAGGCAAATCTTATTTCAAGGATATGAATATGAAGCTTAATAAACTCGCAACCATTGGTACATTGGCCATCTCAATAGCTGGTTTAAGTGCCTGTAATAACATGATGCCAAATAAGGGTGCATCGAGTGATGCAACAACTACTACTCAAGTAGCGCCAGCAGCCAGTCAGTCAGTAGCAAAAATGAACGTGGTACAAATCGCTCAAAGTAATACAGACTTTTCGTTATTGGTAGAGGCAGTACAAGCAGCAGGTATAGCGGGTGCTTTATCTAATCCTAACGCAAGTTTTACTATCTTTGCGCCTACTAATGCCGCATTTGCACAGGTATTACAAGAAACCAACTTGAGTAAAGAACAATTGTTTGCCAACAAGCCTTTGCTCACCAAGATATTAGGTTATCATGTGATCAGCGCTAAGATGCCAGTATATGCTAAAGATGTGAAGCCAGGCAATGTCATGATGCTAAGCGAGGACACCTTGAGAGTCACTGCTCAAGGTAAGTTAATGGATGAGAATAATCGTACTGCTAACATTGTAAAGACGGATATTGTCGCTACCAATGGTGTGGTGCACGTGATTGATAAAGTCCTATTACCGAAGTAATGGTTAAGCACTGAGAGCCAAAGTCATGGTAAAATGTTAAGAGATCAAAAATCTAAGCAATATCATGTAATATCAAACGCACTTTTTAGTAAAAGTTCATTTAAATACATCCACAAAAGGGAACACCTATGTTAAAGAAGAATTTGTTATCTATCGCTGTTGTTACAGCAGCCATGTCATTAGCCGCTTGTAATGATAAAGAAGCAGTTACTGAGCCAGTTGAGCCTGCAGCTACAACTGAAGCAACGACAGAGCCTGTCGTTGAAGCAGAACCTATGGTCGAGACTGATCCTATGGCGGATGCTGAAGTTGTTGCTACACAAAACATCACTGAGCTTGCAGCTGGAAATGAAGATTTATCTATTTTGGTGGCAGCACTACAAGCCGCTGGACTGGATCAAACTTTAGCATCTGATGGTCAGTTCACTGTTTTTGCTCCAACCAATGCCGCTTTTGCTAAGTTGTTAGAGACTCTTGGTGTAACTCAAGAAGAGCTACTGGCTGATAAAGACTTACTAACCAGCGTATTAACTTATCATGTCGTTCCTGATGCCGTAGTAAAAGCAGCAGATATCCCTTATGGTACTGACATTACAACGGTTAACGGTAAAGCATTTAAGATCAGTGATGCCAATGTGATTACTGCTGCTAACGGTGGTACTGCTAATATCACGGCTGCAGATATCATGGCAACTAATGGCGTGGTTCACGTTATTGATTCAGTATTATTACCAGAATAAAAAGTTCTGATAGAGACTAATACACCATAATTTATTTAAAAAGCTCAGCTAACAGCGCTGGGCTTTTTTGTTGATAAAAGTGAAGCAAAAATAATGAGCCGCAAAAAAGCCCGTGACATCAGTCACGGGCTTTTTCCAGTTTTGTTTAAGTGCTATTCGCCGATTACTATTTACCGAGTATTAATCAATAGTAGTAGCTTTAGCAGCACTCATATTACACTTTATTATTTAGGCTCTTTATTTAGCGCCTCACGCTTAAGGATTTCTTGCTCTTTTAGATGTCGCTCTTCCCAATAAGTGGCGTTTTTGATACCAAACTTCTTAGGATCAAACGTGAATCTATTGTAACTTGTACCGCCACCCGCTTTGAGCTGTGCTTCATAGTCTTTCAAAATATCGATAGCAGGACGGGCGACAAAGAAGATAATAATAATACCGACAATGTTTAACCAAGCCATCAAGCCAACGCCCACATCGCCAAGTCCCCAAATGTAACCTGAGCTATTCAGCGCACCATAAGCCACCATAAACATGATGACTAATTTAACGACAAATAGACCAACTTTCGAGATACCTTTACCCATAGAGCGGGTAAGGTAGGATATATTGACTTCAGCGATATAGTAGTACGCTAAGATGGTCGTAAAAGCAAAAAAGAATACCGCCACAGCAATAAAGGTATTACCTAAAGTACCATAAACTGATTCCATTGCCATTTGGGTAAATGAGGGTGAGTTAATCTCAATATCAGCGGCGACGTTTTGTACGATAAACTGACCTTCGCCCAGGGTACCTTTAATGTTGTACATACCGGTAGATAAGATCATAAAGGCAGTAGCAGAACAGACAAGTAAAGTATCGACATAAACTGAGAAGGCCTGAACCAAACCTTGCTGTGCAGGATGATCGACCGCAGCAGCAGCAGCAGCGTGCGGGCCTGTACCTTGACCGGCTTCATTTGAGTAAATACCACGTTTGACACCCCAGCCTATTGCAGCACCGAAGCCTGCTTGTGCGGTAAAGGCATCCCCAATGATCATACCGAAGACCTTTGGAATCATGCTAAAATTGGTAAACATAATAAGTAGGGCTAACAAAATATAGCCTACTGCCATGAAGGGCACTGCGTATTCAGTAAAAGTTGCAATACGCTTAATACCACCAAAAATGATAAAGCCTAAGATTGCTAAAATAATACCGAGGGCGATAAGACGGGTTGAACCGACATCCATGCCCACAAAGTTGATGACTGAACCTTCGCCTGCAACCTGAGCGACCGCATTAATGACCCCATTCGCTTGTACACCTGGCAAGAACACACCACAAGCGATAATAGAGGCGACAGCAAATAGAGCACCATACCACTTTTGACCAAGCGCACGCTCAAAATAGTAAGCAGGGCCACCACGGTATTCCCCAGTAATGACGTCGCGTTCTTTATAAATCTGACCGAGGGTAGACTCAACATAAGCGGTAGAGGCGCCTAAAAATGCCACAACCCACATCCAAAATACCGCTCCTGGACCACCGAAACCGATGGCCGCGGCGACACCTGCGATGTTACCCATACCCACGCGCCCTGCGAGTGAAACAGCAAGTGCCTGAAACGATGAGATACCATCATTATCGGGCTTACCTCTAAATAACAGTCGAAGCATTTCTTTGAATAGGCGCACTTGTACAAAGCGCGTCATAATAGAATAAAATAAACCTGCGCCCAAGCACAGATAGACCAGGGCTGGGCTCCAAATGATTCCGTTTGCTAAATTAACTAAACCTTCCATATTATTATTCCTCAAACTATCTCAACGCATTGATGTCTTCTATTAATAGATGTTTAAAACCGATAAGAACATCAGTGCAATCACTAGAGATAGAGTGTAGTTGTCTATGTTGATCCGCTTGGCCAATCATCAACGCTACCAGCATTAATATAAATCTAGCTGCGGTCGCAATTCCTTTTGCTTTTTTGGTTGTTACGGTATGGTGGCATGTCGCAATCAAAGCAGGTAAATAATAAATAGCCCAGCGGATAAAACAGGTGGTTATTATAACTAAATACCAATCAATATCATGACAGCATTCAACCTAAAGTTAGCCGCTTCGGTTGTGCTGATTGAGCAATCACCTTGAAGTTTATGGCGTTCTAAAAACGGGAGAATTATAAACTAAGAAGGAAGCTTGCTGATCTGTAAGGGAGTTGTACCAGTTAAAAGATAAGTCCACTACCGATTGTATGCAAACCATACGGCTACGTAACTGCAATTTGCCATAATTTTATAGCAATTACTAGAGGTTTTTTTAATTATAAGGGTTTTGGCTTTTTAAGCACTGCGTTAATAAACGGATGTGTGGTGGTATGACATGTTTTGAATATGGCTAATAATGACAAGGTCTTAGATGAGGCAGTATAAAAAAGCGACCAGGGGTGAGGATACAAGAAAAGACAGCCAATGATGATAAGATAAGAGGTATTAAGAAGACGAGTGAGATAAGTTTTTTTTGATTAGAAAGTCGTTTTTGCGGTTGTGTTTTGGTAACGGTGAATTGTAAAGCGACTACTATAACGCCATTATTAGCTGCATAGCTATCGACACACTAGCCCTTGCAAACATAACAACTCGTATGGTTAAGCCTTATATCGCTTTAAAGGGCATAATGACTATATGACAAGATGCTATACACTGGTTTTAGTGCGGTGTCTTTACAGAATTGCAGGACATAGTTAGAGGTTATAGATAAGTTATCCGCTTTTTTACTATCTATAGATAAATATCATTATTAGGAGAATCAAATATGACACGTAAATCTATCGTAAAACCCATCTTACTATCAGCGGTATTGGCTACCTCAACTGTCGGTTTGACGGGCTGTGGTTATAATAATCTTCAGGCGCAAGATGAGCAGGTTACTGCTTCGTGGTCAGAAGTAGTCAACCAATATCAACGTCGTTCGGACTTGGTACCAAACTTAGTTAAAGTGGTACAACAGTACGCCACTCAAGAACAAGAGGTCTTCACGCAAGTGGCTGCAGCGCGCTCACAAGCTGGCGGTATTACAATAACGCCAGAATTGCTCAATGATCCACAGGCAATGGAGCGTTATGCTGCCGCCCAAGACCAAATGACTGGCGCACTATCACGCCTAATGGCAGTTTCTGAGCGTTATCCTGAGCTAAAGTCTGATGCTTTATTCCAAGACTTACAAGCACAGTTAGAAGGTACTGAAAACCGCATTACCGTTGCACGTAATCGTTATATCCAAGAAGTACAAGGTTACAATACGACAGTGCGTCAATTCCCTACCAATATTACAGCGAAAGTCTTTGGAATGAACACCAAACCTAACTTCAATGTAGATAATGAAAAGGAAATATCGACTGCCCCAACTGTTGATTTTGGTGAGTAAGTTTTAATGAAGTCATTGAATAGGTATGGAATCTATAAGTCAGCGTTAAGTATCAAATATGAATAGGTGAGGACAAAGCGGCATGAATAAGTGAGTTTTTATTAGCCGATACTATCACAAGCTTTACTTATCTATATTATGAATTTATGAGAATCCTATCTAATATTGACTTATGGTAGATGACTGCGACTGTCCAATGTTAATAATAAAATGATTGCGCACGCGATTACTGCGTGTGCATCACTGTTAGTCATACAGTGTGTAATAATTCGGTACGAGTGTCCCTCGAGGTGGTATAAGTCAGATGAATAACTCTAAAGCAATCATAATAGCATTACTACTCACCCTTAGCGCCAGTAGTATGACAGCGATGTCGGCTGCTTCGGATACTGCTGTCGCAACTGACAGTAGCACATCGAGCATGCAAGATAGGACTGTCGAAGACTTAGTGGCTATTGCTAAAGCGGGTGAGTCTAATGAAGCCATCAATGAGGCCGTACTTGGTAACGAGGCTATTAATGAAGCGATATTAGGGAATGATGCCCTCAACCCTAATGCAGCAAATGCTGGTTCTGTTAATAATAAGGCTGTCGATAACAATGTCGCTAATTCAACACCTGTGCAATCAACTGCCGCTGGGGTCGCTGCCGATAAGCTGATTTTAAATAACCCTGTCGTTGATCAAGCCAATGTTCTAAATCCACAAGAGAAACTGCGTCTTCAAGCTCAATTACAAAGTATCTACCGTCAAGGCTTGGCACAGGCGGCAGTAGTAATCGTACCTACGACCAATGGTGTACCAATATTTAACTATGCTTTACAAGTGGCAGAAGAGTGGCAGCTTGGCGAGGCGGATACGGATGATGGATTGTTAATAGTAGCGGCTATCAATGATCGAAATATGTATATCTTAACTGGATACGGATTGGAAGGTGTACTGCCTGATGCGGCATTAAATCGTATTATTCGTGAGGATATTACGCCTTTATTTAAGCAAAATGACTATGCAGCAGGGATTTTGGCAGG
>JARIEH010000208.1 GCA_029256865.1 Psychrobacter sp. | reverse complement strand
TAATCATGGCTTTGAGTATGAACTGTTAGGCCATCGTTAAATAGTGGCGTTACCATAAAGCATTCCTATGTTGTAAGCTCTGCTAGGTTTTTGAAAGAGAGTTATTCTAAAAAATGCACGCTGCTTAAAAAGCTGAGCTGACAGTAAAAGTGTTTTTTAGGGGCGGCTAAGTCATAAGCAATCTTCAACTTGGTTTATTATCTAACTCTGCAGACTCCCCTATCGCACTATCTAACTCAGGGCTTTTAGGGGGATAAAGTGACTCAAGATGACGCAGCAACTGACTGACCATATGACGTGGATAGGTATGTCCAGTCGGCATTATAATGTGCGCAACTTCTCGATATAAAGGATCGCGAGTGCTATATAGATTCTGCAATATTTGCCTAGGGTTTGGCTGCTGCAATAGTGGACGTGACTTATCTTTTGCCGTGCGCGCCATTTGTACATCAACAGGCGCGTTCAGATACACCACAATACCGCGCTGGTGCAAAAACCTCCGATTGTCAGCACACATGACTGCACCGCCGCCAGTTGCAAGTACGATTTGCTTACGCTGAGTCAACTCATCGATTGCTTTTGTCTCACGCGCGCGAAATCCTGCTTCACCTTCTTTTGCAAATATCCAAGCAATATCAGCGCCCGTTTGTGACTCGACATACCAGTCGCTGTCCACAAACTCACGCCCTAACTGCTTAGCAAGCAATCGGCCAATGGTTGTTTTACCTGCTCCCATCGGCCCCACTAAAAATACCGACGGCAATTCCTCCAACATAACACTCACTCAGATAAATCAACTATGATACAACGTCATCGATATTCTGGCTAGTAATCAGCCGCGATTATTATG
>JARIEH010000252.1 GCA_029256865.1 Psychrobacter sp. | reverse complement strand
GACTCGATGGAAACGGTCAATTCACGTTACGGTTTTGCGGCAGGTAAATCTACCCATAGCGACCGCTTGCACACCATCCAAGCACTCTATGAGCAATATGGTGAACTGGTTGATCCGCATACGGCTGACGGTATCAAGGTTGCCAAGGAGTTGCAGCAAGAGGGTGAGGTGATCATATGTGCTGAGACTGCCTTGCCAGTTAAATTTGCAGAGACGATTGTTGAGGCGATTGGTCAAATAGAGATTGCCCGTCCAGCGCACACAGAAGGCTTAGAGGATTTACCACAGCATGTTGTGGTTCTGGACAATCAGGCAGAGTTAGTAGCTGAACAAATTCGTCAGCATATCACTGCTCATTAGCATCATTGTTCACAACGCAGTGGTTGGCTTTAAATACGGGCATGTTGAACATGCCCGTATTCTTGTTAAAACAAGCATTGTTGAGATAAAGGTTACGCTTTTGTAAAAAAATGTCTCATATTGTGTTATGGTGCATACAATTGTAAGATTTATAATGATGGTAGTTGATGACAGCTGCCCCAAATTTTTCTGGAAAGCGTTTAGCTTCGGTTTGATTGAAGCATCGCCCGCGATATATATGACACTTTGTGGATATGCCAATGAAAATGAGCCTAAACTCTATAGCAAAAGCGCTGCTCATCACTGCTTTTAGTAGCACAATGTTGTTCAGCACTGCCCATGCCAATAACCCACCACCAACTGTGAAAGCGGATGCGCCCAATCGCTATATTGTCAAAAAAGGTGATACATTGTGGGACATATCTGGACGTTATCTAGAAAGTCCGTGGCGCTGGAAAGAGATTTGGGCGACCAATAAACAGATCAAAAACCCACATCTTATTTATCCAAACGATATTCTTATCATGTGTATTATTCAAGGTAAGACGCTGATCGGTGTCGATACAGGAGAAGGGTGCGCAGGTATTGAAAAGCAGCTGACTGGTGATATGATTGCCAGCACGGTGACCATTACTTCGACAGCCAACAGTATCCCAGCCATCCCACGGTCTGCTATCCAACATTGGTTAGATAAAACCATCATCGTTAATCCCGAAGATTTTAATACTACTCCTTATGTACTGGCGTCCAAAACCCGCAACCTAATCACCGCCAGTGGTGACAAGATTTATACCAAAGGTGTGCCACTTATCGTCGGTCAGCGTTATGGGGTATATCGTGAAGGTGAAAAGTATGTCGATCCAAAAACTAAAGAGGTTATTGGTCTAGAAGTCACGCAAGTGGCAACAGGAATGGTTACGAGCGTCGAAGAAAACGGGGTGAGCAGTGTGCAGCTCACTGACTCGTATGGTAAGGAAGTGCGTGAAGGTGATCGCGTATTTGTTGAGCTAGACAACGCCATCCCACCGGTATTCTATCCTGAGCCTGCAACGGTCAATCGTGGTGGCCTCATTGTCCGCGTCATGGATTCCATCAGCTCGGCGGCGAAGGGAAGTGTGGTTGCTATAAATTTAGGTAGTACCCAAGGGGCTAAACCTGGTGATGTGTTGACGGTTTATCAAAAAGGACCTTTGGTACGCGATACCAAAGACAATGACACGCCAGTACGTTTGCCAAGTGAAGAGTCTGGTATGGTGATGGTGTTTAATACTTTTGATAACATCAGTTACGCTTATGTCTTAAGCTCAGAGCTGCCGTTGAATGTCGGCGATCAATTACTGCCGCCCCCTTATTTATAAGCGTCCATTACGATTATTTGCCAGTAAAATAAGGCAATTCAGCCCATATGAGCAAAAATAATGTCAAACTCACCTCCTCTATCTATTGAACAGCGTGCAATATTAGCGCTTTGGTATGAAGTGAATGCGTCATTGTCTGCTTATCACAAACTCATTAGTAATTTTGATGAGGCGCAGCTTGCTTGGCAAGCCAAATTGGAAGCATGGCGACAGTTGGGTATTCATTCTACTCACTTAAAACGCCATGAACAGCCAGAACAAACACAAGCCAATATTGATAAAATTCAGCAGGCACTCACAGAAGGACGGTATGGTCTGCTGTTTGCCGATCAATCCGATTATCCTGCACAGCTGCTACAGATTTATGATCCACCGCCTCTGTTATTTTATCGGGGAAATAAAGCACGCTTGCAGCAAGCGCAAATCGCTATGGTTGGTAGCCGAAAACCAACGGCGCATGCCCAGAAAATTACTTTTGATATGGCACAATATTTAGCGCAAGCAGGTTATATCATCACTAGTGGTCTTGCGATGGGTGTGGATAAGCGTGCCCATCTAGGAGCATTGGCTCAAGTCGATGCTGAGTACCAAGGTCGTACCGTTGGCGTTATGGGTACAGGCATTGATGTGAATTATCCCAATCATCATGACCAATTATTTACTCAAATAATCGACCAAGGTGGCTGCATTATCAGTGAGCTGTTGCCGCACACTCAGCCGCATAAGCATACCTTCCCAAGGCGCAATCGTTTGGTCGCTGGACTGAGCTTAGCAACCATTGTGACGGAAGCCACTATTCAAAGTGGCTCCCTAATCACTGCGCGCTTGACATCCGAGCAGGGCAAACAAGTCTTTGCGATTCCCAGTCATATAGATAATGCGAATGCTGAAGGCTGCCATCATCTGATACGTGAAGGTGCAACTTTGATTTACCATCCGCAGCAAGTCCTAGAAGATGTGAACAATCAGTTGGATTATGAAGGCTATTCATACAAAACAACAGCCATGCCCACCTCAAATACCAGTCAGACCGCTCATTCTATAGACACAGAAAGAAGCTCTATCTCAGCCATTGGTCAGTCGCCACAGTCTACTATCAAATCTCCTCGCAGCGCTGTCGTCGTACCCGAGCACTTAAGGATCGTTTATGAGCAGCTTGATTGGCATGGCCAAGATTTAGATACGCTGATAATCACCACCCAGCTTGCACCGCCACAATTGATTGGGCAATTGATGGAGCTTGAGTTACTGGGCATTATCAGTGTGCAAGGTGGGCGTTATTTACGTGCCTAAAATGATGTTCTTTCTACCTTCAAACTGCTCTGTTTGGAAGTCTCTAAGTCTCTAAGTCTCTAAGTCTCTAAGTCTCTAAGTCTCTGAGTCTTTGAGCTAAATGTAATTTCGACAGTTTGTAAACTCTCCTGACCTAGTATCTGATACTCTTGTGTTATTATTAAAGCTCACTTTTATATGTTTTTGAACCATTCAAACCATGAACCAACCTGCATCTTTTATTACTGACTCTGTCTTTGAAGCTGCTAAGTGGCTCAAAGAAGGGCAACTGCTCGCTTATCCAACTGAAAGCGTCTGGGGTATTGGCTGTGATGCTTATGATGAAGTGGCCGTTCAGCGTATTTTGGATATCAAACAGCGTCCACAAAGTAAAGGCATGATCGTTATTACTGACAGTGAAAAGCGCTTAGCGGCTTTACTAGAGGCTTTAGAAGAAAGTCAGCGTCAACAAGTCATCAATAGCTGGCAGACAGATAGCGACACTAATGATTTGCAATATCGGCAAGCGCATACTTGGCTACTCCCCATTCCACAGGCGCTTGTGACAACCATACCCTCATGGATAACTGGCCAGTATCAGACTGTCGCTGTTAGAGTCATTGCTCATCCTATGATTCGTCAACTTTGCCAACAGATGGTCAGTGTTCATAATCCATTTGGACTGCTGGTTTCAACCAGTTGCAATCCATCAGGTCATCCGCCTGCTGATAAATTTGACGAAGCTTATGCATATTTCGGTGAAAAAATCCGCTATTTACAAGCTGAGACCTTAGGTTATACGTTACCTAGCCAAATATGTGATGCCATTACAGGACAGGTTATTCGTTAAAGTTTCATAAATACTTTATAGAATATTTATCGTGACTTCTTCAGTTATATTTTTGATTTTCGCAGTCATAAATGACTGTCAGTAACCGTTTTTTTTCTTTACCAAAAGTATGTAAAAGTCATTTTGATATAATTTTCAAAAAGGAAGACGATAGCTATAAAGGTAATGATTTTACTAAATGACGATTAATAGTGACAGGGAGCAGGGTATGAATATTCTAATAAGTGGTGGTTCAGGATTTTTGGGCAGTGCCTTTAGTCGTGAGCTAATGACACGTTATCATACGCAGGATAAGGATGTTGATATCACTTGGCTGACCCGCGATAGCAACCAAGCGCATCCTGACGGTATCAGTATGATGACTTATGATGAGCTTGCAAAGACCGATAAAAGCTTTGATGTGATTGTAAATCTAGCCGGTGCTGGCATTGCTGATAAGCGCTGGAGCGATACACGTAAAGAGCAACTGCTTGCCAGTCGCGTGAAACCAACAAAGTCGCTGCTTGAGTTTATGGCCCGCAGCAGTACCAAACCTAAGCTATTGGTTAGCGGTTCAGCAATTGGTTGGTATGGAGTCCAAGGTGATAAACCACTGACTGAAAACAGCGACTACAAAATGGATTTTTCTCATCAATTATGTGATGAGTGGGAACAGTTAGCCTTAAAAGCGACCGATTATGGCGTACCAGTGGCTATCGTTCGTACCGGCGTCGTTATCCATCCTGATGGTGGAATGATCGGTAAATTGCTACTACCATTTAAGTTAGGGGCGGGTGGTCAGCTAGGTGATGGTCAGCAAATTATGAGCTGGGTCAGCCGTGAGGATTGGGTAGGGGCAGTGATATTCATTATTGAGCGGCATCTTGCTAATTATGCGAACAGTCAAAGCCCACAGTATCACTCTGCAAAAACCACAAATGACAACAGCTTGCAGACAGGAAGTGCTACGCCAGCAGTAGTATATAACCTTACAGCGCCCAATCCAGTAACCAATCAAACTTTTACCAAAGCTCTTGGGTTGTGGCTACACCGTCCGACATTTTTTACTTTGCCAAGCTTTTTTCTCAAACTGTTATTTGGTGAGATGTCGACATTGTTGATTAATGGACAAAAAGTATTGCCGCAAGCATTACTTGACGCGGGTTACGAGTTTAAACAGCCAACGTTCAAGCAAGCACTAGAAGAGCAGAAGTAGGAAAAGTTAACCTTGTTTCACATGAAACAAAGTTAACTGAGTTCTGGGTTTTCAAGAGAATGACTTATGATCTAACTGTTTTTTTTTAAACTAAGTGAACTGCAGAATTGCTCATAAAACATCAAAAAACCAGAGAGTTTTGATGATATCAGACTCTCTGTCTTTAGCGCGTCAGGGTTTTGGCGTAAGATAGTCACATCTTTATTTGCTCAGACCTTATTATGTGGTTATTTATAATTTTCACTCAAGCTTTAGTGTTAATAGTCAGTGCTATTTTTTTTTGGTTGATCAAACCAGAACGGCTTGCTACTAAGGTAGCTATTATATTGGCTGTCTTTATTATCAATAATGTCTTTTTGGCTTATGGATTGAGTGAGTTTTGGCTAGATCGTTTCCATATATATTTAGTCATCAGTATTTTGCAGGGCTTTATGCTATATGCAGCCTTTATAACTGCTGTGGTTGCCCTGCTCTATCGTAAAATTCTAACAAAGCAGCCGTCACGGCCAATACTTCTTCGTTTGTTTGCTATTTTTGTTTATGTAGGGATTGTTGGTCTCGCCGTATTTAATGCTTACTCACCCGTAGTGCAGCGTCTGACGGTAACGACAGATAAGCCGCTGAAACAACCCATGGAAATTGCGTTAATATCTGATATGCATTTGGGCAGATGGTTTGGTAATCGACAAATAGATAAATTGGTAAACCTAGTTGATGCACAGGACGTTGATATCGTAGTCATTGCTGGTGATATCATGAATGATACGACTATCGCCTATGATAAGACAAATATGCATGAGCGTCTCTCCAAGTTAGAGGCACCATTGGGTGTTTATGCGACCTTAGGTAATCACGATTATCTGGGTTATGAAAAGCGGATAGCGGATGCAGTTGAAAGAGCAGGTATCAAAGCGCTTGATAATGAGAGTATACAGCTAGAGAATTCGGTATGGTTGGTTGGACGTTCGGATGATGTTGATCTGACACGTTTGACAGCGAAGGAGCTATTGACTCACGTAGAAACAGACAAGCCTGTTATATTCTTAGAACATCGTCCTACAGCACTTGATGAGATAAGCATCTTGCCGATTGATTTGCATTTATCAGGACATACTCATGGTGGACAGATATTTCCTTTAACAACATTAATGCAGTGGTTCACACCCTTAGCTCATGGCAGTAAGAAAATTGAGGAGACGTGGTTTTTGGTGACATCAGGCTATGGGTTTGGCGCGGTGCCATTTAGATTGGGTACGCGCTCTGAGATATGGGTTATAACCCTACAGCAAGCCCCATGAACTGCTACAGGAGTTTCAATAAAGATTAGGCTGCTGCAGATAAGGTGCTCTTTTGTTTTTGAATCAATTGCCTAACAAAGCTACTAAACTCTTCAATAATATGTTCGGTTTCGCAGCCCAGTCCTTTATGCACACTCATTAAATTAATAAAACCATGGGGTGCACCCAGTACCGTGCGAATCTTAACTTCAATACCAAAATCCTGTAACTGTTTGGCATAGGCAAAAGCCTCATCACGTAACACATCCAGCTCAGCAACGACCACATAAGTAGGGCAAACTTGGCTGTTATTACCCAGCATTGGAGAGTTGAGAATGTGCTGGCGTGGCAGCGGACTATTCTCCAAACAGGCCGCATCGAATACGGCCACATCCGCATGATCCAATAATAAACCTTCACCATACAACTCCCAACTTGGATAGTCGTTTTCGACATCGGTCACTGGGTATAAAGGCACTTGTGCGATTGGATGAGGAAGCTTTTTTAAGAGATTAAATGTTTTTTGACCTTCTAAACCCAGATCTATCCATGCCGTTTCGGTTGGGGTGATCACTTGCTGCGCAATCAAGGTTGATAGACCGCCGCCCGCACTATCGCCTGCCATTACGATACGTGATGATGACGCACCGAGCGTATGGCAGTTTTCAGCCAGCCAAGCATACGCGCTAATACAGTCTCGTAGGGCTGCTGGAGAAGGGTGCTCTGGTGCCAAGCGATAATCCATACTAACCACTGCCCAGCCAGTTTGTGCACAGACGGTATGACAGAATTCGTGATGAGTATTGACATCGCCAATACAAAATCCACCGCCATGAAAAAACAACATCACCACCTCATCAGGATTTTGACTATTGCTTTTTGTAGAGTTGTCTTTTGTAGAGTCAGCCTTTGCTTGATAGCAACGTACAGTCATGTCACCGTCATCAGCATTATTGATGACTTTATCCTCCCAATCCACCGTCGAAAGATTTCTATTAGCAAAACACTTTATATGACTGAGTCTGCTGGCATGATTTTTTTGCCATACTTTAGGCGATTGCATCGCAACCGCATCGGCCGCGAATTTTTTGCGAAGCTCTGCCATTTCTGTTAATTGTAATGGTCTTTTAAGCTTGCTATTTACAGCGAGTATTAAGCGCAGATGCGCATCAACATGTAAATACTGTTTTGATGTGGGACCATTTAAATATCTAATTAAACCGTCTAGCAATGGTGTCGGTAAATAACCCAAGCCTTTCATGACATAGTGCAAGGTATGCTTTTGATAGGCTGCTATGGGGTTGTAACTACAAATCTTAGGTCTGACTGATAAAGGCTCAGCGCCAGCTTCATGTTTATCGCTTTCGACTTGACCTAAAGAGGTAAGTTTGAATGTCTTTACCGCCTTATGAAGCAGGTCATCAAACGATGCTACTGATAAATTAGGCATAAAACCTCCAAGGGAATGATCGTCAGTATCAGCTGTCATTAATCAGCCTCTACTTGAACTTAAGTTATAGTGTTGAATACAATAATAAGGCAAATATAATGATTTTAAGTATCGTTTAGTAATACCTCAAATAATAATAGTAAGGTATGAGCAGTAGATGAGGTTTTTTGTATGTTTTATTATATTCTCTGCAGATTTATGGTTAATAAAGACAGATATCTTATAAAGCATAGACCAAAATTGGGATGACTTATATTGTCGACAAGAAAAATACCTACCGCCTAGGCTTGAAATTTGTACTCATCACCTTTATCAATCAGCTATTAGATATTGTTATGCCAAATAACCAGTCGGCATCCAAAAGTACTAAACGCTTGTTAAATTGTTAAAACTTATTATTAAAATCACAAGGAGTTATCATGAGCGAGCAAGTCCCTAACCACGAGTATGACGTCAAAAATCCAAAAGCAGCACAAAGCAATATCGACCGTGAAGAAAGCGTCTTAGCAGAAACGCTGAATGAGTTTGATCCACAAAACAACTCAGGTGAAGACAAGACTATCGAAAGTGAGATCGATATTGATGCTTTTAACGCGCGTATCGCAGAACTAGAAGGCGAAGTTAAACAAGCGAAAGAAACCACTGCCCGTGCCAATGCAGAAGCTTACAATGCACAAAAGCGGATGGAACAAGAAGCAGATAAAAGCAAAAAATTTGCTTTGCAAAAATTTGCCAAAGAATTA
>JARIEH010000166.1 GCA_029256865.1 Psychrobacter sp. | reverse complement strand
GATCACTATTGACCCGTTTGAGACGGTGCAATTGGCGTATGTGATTGAGGTTTGTATTAAACACAAAAACTAAGCGGTGGCAGGGCGCTATTTGTATGCGCACCCGCAGGATAAGCTAAACAGCCTGAATGATAGCGACCGCTTATGTAAGTATTTAATGAAGTTTGGGCTTAGGTTGGATGAGCTGGGGGAGTAAGCTTAAGTACTCTTTTTAAACACCACTGCCAATTCGCTCAGCCAATGCTTGCAATTTGGGCACGATCATTGCTACATACTGTTTAACTTCCCAATTAGCACTCGGAACACTGGCGTTGAGTGAGTAGGCGTAGTGTCCCGTTGCCACATCGAAGACCCCAACCGCCACTGCTAATATATCACTAGAGAATTCACCGTCTGATATCGTATAGCCATGTGCTGCATAATACTCTGATGCATCTGCTAGGGCAGCTTGCGCGTGGCTGTAGTCCTGATCAGATAAATGCTGCTGTAAATTCGAGCGAATGACAGCCTGTCTGGTTGCGGTACTGACGGCATAAAAAGCGCGCCCAATGGCTGTCCGTGCTACTGGGACGGCTGAGCCCACTTGTAAGTTGACCGATAGGCGAGCAGGGCTGCGGCAGCAGGCGAGGTAGCGCATCTCACCTTCAACTTCTGTTGCTAGGTTCACTGATACTTCGTTTTGATCAGCAAACTGACGTAGCAAGGGTGCGGCAAACGCGATCACATCATGACGACTCCAGGCGATGGCGCTAAGACGCACCGCATTACTGCCCAATTGGTATTGTCCATGGATCGTGGTGCGCAAAAATCCAAGTGTGGTTAAAGTGTAAACAAGACGTGTCACGGTCGCTTTTGGTAAAGCTGTCATCTGGCATAACTGTTGATGACTGAGCTGATCGTGAAGCTCAAATGCAGCCAGTAGAGTCAGTCCACGCCCAAGAGCAGTGACAAATTGCCTATCGTCATTTTCTTTACTTTGAGTTAGTTTGGTAGTCATGCGATCTAATAATGGCGCTGCTGTCGAGGAGTCTTTTTTCATTTTTATGACCATATTTGTGGATAAAGGTTTACAGACCCGATAAATTTTGCTTAAATAGATATAAATTATGAAACTAAGTTTTGCACAGCGGAACTTATAAGTCAATGATAAGTTAATAGCGGCTTCACATTAAGCGCTGAAGCAGCTGATAAACGCTTAAACCAATGAGCCAAATCAACCACCATTCGTCGGTCAGGAAGACTGACACCAAGGAGCACGATATGTCAAATTACACAGTTCCAAGTTTTGATTGGGAAGATCCATTTTTATTACGTGATCAGTTGACCGACGAAGAGCGTATGGTCAATGACAGCTCACGTCAGTTTTTTCAAAAAGAGCTGATGCCTGGCATTGTTGAAGCCAACCGCAATGAGAACTTTGACCGCAACATTATGCGCCAAATGGGTGAGATGGGTCTGCTTGGTGTGACCATTGATGGTTACGGCTGTGCAGGTTTATCAAGTGTGGCTTATGGTTTGATTGCCAAAGAAGTTGAAGCAGTAGACTCAGGCTATCGTTCTGCCATGAGCGTACAGTCAAGTCTAGTGATGCATCCTATCCATGCTTACGGTACTGAAGAGCAAAGAGAAAAGTACTTGCCTAAGCTTGCCTCTGGTGAGTATGTCGGTTGCTTTGGTTTGACCGAGCCAGACTCAGGATCTGACCCTTCCTCGATGTCAACGCGTGCGCGTGCTGTCGATGGTGGTTATGAGTTGACGGGTAACAAGATGTGGATCACCAACAGTCCGATCGCTGATGTGTTTGTGGTATGGGCAAAAGATGATGAAGAGGTGATTCGCGGCTTTATCCTAGATAAAGGCATGAAAGGCTTATCAGCGCCGAAGATCGAAGGGAAGTTTTCACTGCGTGCTTCTGTCACAGGTGAGATTGTGATGGACAAAGTATTTGTTCCTGAAGCCAATGCCTTCCCAGATATTCGTGGTCTAAAAGGTCCGTTTGGTTGCTTGAATAAAGCTCGTTACGGTATCGCATGGGGTGCAATGGGCGCTGCTGAGTTTTGCTGGAAAGGCGCGCGTCAGTACACGCTAGATCGTAAGCAGTTTGGACGTCCACTAGCGGCGACGCAGTTGGTACAGCTAAAACTTGCCAACATGCAAACTGAGATTGCGCTTGGCCTACAAGCAGCACTTCGTGTCGGTCGTCTAATGGATGAAGACAATGCAGCGCCTGAGATGATCTCACTTATCAAGCGTAATAACTGTGGTAAAGCACTCGATATCGCTCGTGTTTCTCGTGATATGCATGGTGGTAACGGTATCTCTGATGAGTTCCATATCATTCGTCATGTCATGAACCTAGAGGCGGTGAATACTTATGAAGGTACCCATGATATCCATGCGCTGATCCTAGGTCGTGCGCAGACTGGTATTCAAGCATTCTTTTAATGAATGTGAGTTGATCACTAAATGTTAGCTAATAACTAGCACGTTTTTACCTCATTACGTACGTTACTGTTTGGCTTTTTACGAAGCGCTTTATAACCAGTAGCGTACGTTTTTCAGTTGTTATTCATCATTTATTATTCAGTTTTTATGATTGAACATTAAATAATGAATAACAGTTTACTTGTAAAAAGCAAGAAAAGAACATGTAATAAAATAAGGGATTATTATGACTGCCGCCATCAATGAATTTTCAAAGCCAGAGAATGTTAATAATGCTACTGGTAAAGATGTGCCACAAGGGGCACTGCACGGTATCAAGGTGCTGGACTTATCTCGAGTATTGGCTGGTCCATCTTCTACACAAATCTTAGCGGATCTCGGTGCAGAGGTTATCAAGGTCGAACGACCAAACATCGGCGATGAGACACGCCATTGGGCGCCGCCGGCATTTAGCGACGAAACGTCTGCCTATTACGCCACTATTAATCGCAATAAAAAATCATTGACCGTCGATATCACCACTGCTGCAGGACAGAAAATTATTAAGCAGCTGGCTGCTGAGAG
>JARIEH010000154.1 GCA_029256865.1 Psychrobacter sp. | reverse complement strand
TCTGTCAGCACTGCGGGGCGCATTTTGGAAAATGGTCAGGACAATGCTCTGATTGTAACGAATGGAACAGCTTGGTTGAAGCACCCAATGTCAGTATGCCGCATCATAATAAAAACACTGCCAAGCCCAATGCCAGTCGAGCTGTTTCTCGCAATGCAGGTATACCTGCTGGCAACTATGCCGGTACACATAGTGCGGTCATGCCACTGAACGCGGTGAATGTCACTTTAGATACCCGTATGCCAACTGGGATTAGTGAGTTTGATAGAGTACTGGGCGGTGGATTGGTAGCGGGTTCTGTAGTATTGATAGGTGGTGATCCTGGCATTGGTAAGTCAACTATTTTGCTACAAACAGCGACCAATATGGCGCGTGCTGACTCACTAGCAGGCAGTGCCCTCTACGTGACAGGCGAAGAGTCACTGGCTCAGGTAGCCATGCGGGCGAAGCGCTTGGATTTGCCAGCGGATCGCTTGCGGGTATTAGCTGAGACCAATGTCGAAACCATTTGTGCCGCTTTGACCCAAGAGCAGCCAGCTATCGCTATTATTGATTCCATTCAAACCATCTATACCGATGCGATTAATTCAGCGCCGGGAGGGGTCAGTCAGATTCGTGAATCGGCAGCTATTTTGACCCGATATGCCAAGCAGACTGGCACGGCGCTATTTTTGGTCGGGCATGTCACCAAAGAGGGTACGCTGGCAGGTCCACGGGTGCTTGAACATATGGTGGATACGGTCTTGTATTTTGAAGGCCAGTCTGATTCACGCTTTCGTATGATTCGAGCCGTTAAAAACCGCTTTGGTGCCGTGAATGAGCTGGGTATCTTTGGTATGACTGATATGGGCTTGAAAGAAGTGGCCAATCCATCCGCCATATTTTTGAGTCGTTATGATAAGCCTGTTGCTGGTTCAGTAGTCATGGTCAGCCGTGAAGGTACAAGGCCACTATTGGTTGAGGTGCAGGCACTGGTTGATGATTCGCAGGGACAGCCGAGACGTATGGCACTGGGTCTGGATTTTCAACGCTTATCGATGCTATTGGCGGTCATGCACCGTCATGGTGGTATCCATACCAGTGGACAGGATGTTTATGTCAACGTCGTTGGCGGTGTCAAGGTGATAGAGACGGGTTCGGATCTAGCCGTATTGTTAGCTTGCGCATCTAGCATTAAAGAAAGAGCATTGCCATCCTCATTGGCCGTGTTCGGTGAGGTGGGGCTATCAGGTGAAATCCGTCCGGTACCAAACGGGCAGGAGCGTCTAAAAGAGGCGATGAAGCATGGGTTTAAGCATGCCATTGTGCCCAAATCCAATGCGCCAACCACCAATTCTGCTCAATTTAAAGGCATTCATATCATTGCTGTTGAGCGCTTAGATGACGCCATCGAAAAAGCGTTTGAATTGTAGTATTTATTTTAAACAATGTTCATAAAAAAACTGCCAAACTTAATAAGCTTGGCAGTTTTTTATTTTAAAATGACCGTTTTAAGAGCACAATTTTAAAATATCATAATATGAATTGGGTATTTGAAACTATGGTCCCGAAACGCGCTCAATAGTGACATTGCCAACCCCTTTGTTGGTGATGCCTAATTGCTTGGCTGCCCCATAAGATAAATCCATGACGCGGTTGCCATGAAATGGGCCACGATCATTGACTTTAACGACGACAGTTTTGCCATTGGTCTTGTTGGTCACTTTTACATAGCAGTTCAAGGGTAGTGAGCGATGAGCTGCTGTCAAAGCATTCATATCAAAAGTCTCACCACTGGCGGTTTTACGACCATGAAACTGACGACCATACCAAGAAGCGAGACCCGCCTGCTTGAATTTGCTCACAGAGTTAGATGCTACAGCGGTTAGACGCTCTAATACGTCTTCGTCATTAGTGACTTGGCTCGTGTCACTCGCCAGTAGCGAGCTGTTCAGTGCTAATGATGTAGGCTGACGGGCAGATTTGACTAGGCTTGATGCGTTATCATGTTGGCGAGTAAGCTCACCGAGTACGCGATCAATATGGGAGGCATTATCTTGTGAAAAGGTTGTTTTTGCTTCTACTGCGTTAGCGTTAAATGCCACTGTAGATCCAGCAAAGAGACACACTGACATTGTAAGTAAACCAGATAAACGCTTATTCATAAATACCTCTGTAACTTATACGTCAAAACCTAACTTTGTAATCACAAGTAACTTAGAGAGCTTTTGATATTATTGATACAAAATATTTCTATTGACTCTATAAATAGGTTTTGACGTATGGTTAAGTTTCACATCATCTTTAATAAGTTCGCAGTATGCTACTTATATGATGTATTGATGATATCAATATTAATGCCAACAACAATTAAAATATTTGGCACATGGTTATGTATGAGCTTTTAATATATAGGTAAGGTTAACTGACTTAATTAGAGAGCTTTACGTGAAGCTTTGTTAGCAAAGCGTTAATTAAGTAGTGCCTCTGAAAACCTAGATGCTCACTATACGGAGAAGCTCCGACTGAAGTATGATTAAATGCTAATTTACTTAGTAGGTATGTATAGTTTGTGTATCAACAAGCCATTTAAAGAGAGTAACGCAGTTTTTTATAAAAAACAAGCGGTAAAACTCAGTATTAATTATTGACTATTATGAATATAACTGAGTAGTTGTTTCATTTTTTATCAATTTATATAAACAATATCAGAGACTTAGTAGGGTTATTAAACCAATGTTTATAAATATTGGTTTAATAATAATTTAAAAATAGTTACAAAGATAAAGTTATGATTTTCCGTTTCTATTATAAAACATCTGTTTTATAAGGCTATGACTGCAGAAAATTCATTTTAACGTATGTGATGTCATTTTATGGCGGTTTATATCTAACGTAGCAGCTAATATGATTTGTGAGTATGAATAGACATAAGCAGTCCAAACCCAGCCATTAAGGTCACAACTGCTGTGCCGCCATAACTGATAAAAGGAAGAGGAACACCAACAACAGGCAGAAGACCTCCGACCATACCGACATTCACAAAGACATAAACGAAAAATGACATGGCAATGGCACCTGCTAGTAAGCGGCCAAAAGTATCAGGGTGAGTGAAAGCAATGTAAAGCGCGCGTGTCAATAGACAGGCGTAGATGAATATCAGTAGGATCACACCAAACAGTCCGAACTCTTCTGAGAAGGCAGCGATGATAAAATCTGTATGGCCTTCAGGTAAAAAGTGCAGATGTGACTGCGTGCCTTCTAGGTAGCCTTTGCCAGAGAGTCCGCCAGCACCGATGGCCGTTTTGGACTGGATGATATTCCAACCAGCACCTTGAGCATCGCCTTCAGGATTGAATAAGGTCAATACACGAGTACGTTGGTAGTCATGTAATAAAAATTGCCATGCAAAAGCGACTAATGGGATGGCCAATGCGAGCGCACCCGCTATAATTCGCCATGACAATCCGGCGAGAAACAACACAAAAATACCACTTGTAGCGACCAGTAATGAGGTGCCAAGATCTGGCTCTATAGCAACCAATAGGACAGGTACGATGATAATCGCCAATGTCACTAAAACACTTAGAAATGAAGGCGGTAGCTCGCGTTTAGATAAGAACCAAGCACACATCATAGGCATGCCAAGTTTCATAAATTCCGACGGTTGCACGCTCCCAAAACCAGGGATATCAATCCAACGCTTTGCGCCCATACGTACTTCACCAATAATCTCAACCAGCACCAGCAAAACGATGCCTAAGATATAAAATATCGGGGTAAAAGCGCGATACGTAGTTGGTGGAATTTGCGCCATAATAAACATGACGGTAAATCCTATTCCATAGCTCACCAGTTGGCGAATGACCATAGCCGTATCTTGCGAAGACGCACTATATAATATGGTCAGACCAATGCTGCAGATGGTCAGTAGCAGTATCGTAAGCCATGGGTCTATATGAATGTGTTGCCAAAAAGTCGGCTCATGGTGTTGACCGAAGTGATGACTTTGGCGTGAAAAGCGATATTGTGGATTCAGAGACATAAATAAAGGCGGCTATAAGTGGCTATCATTTAAGTGACTGTAGGATAAATGAATACAAACAGTGACAAAAACCAGTGATAAATTGATCGTAATAGCGTGTAAAGCGACTGTTGTCAGGTGTCTGCAAAAAACAGCTATCATAAAGGGACATGAGTAAGCCCATGTAAAAAAGCAACGTCATTCAAAGTAACGTAATTATAAATATAATGATGATAAATGTTAATTAGATTTCTATTACCTATTATACGATGCAATAGTTTAGCCTGCCTGCATAAAATTTGATAGTATCGATAAAATGTTTTTAGCGATAATTGGTCACATGAAAAATATTAACAGTAGTGTTTATGAACGAATGAATATCAATCCTCCCTTCCGCACTTTCAAAGAAAAAAATGCTAGATTGGGGAGTTGGTTGACGCCTTCTCCTACCTTTATGCAAAAGTCTCTGCTGGCTATGGTCATCGGCGCGAGTAGTGTGGGTGCTCAAGCGGCTATATTACAAGATAACAGTGAGCGCCGCATTCAAGTCCGTCAAGGTAACGCTGCTACCAGCACCTATTCTAAGAGCTCTAATCAAGCGCTATCAAGCGACGACCGTATGCAGGGACTGATTAAACAAAAACAGCATGAATACAACTTCGATACCAACGTATCAATTCAGGAAAACAAACGCGTATATATCAATAAGCCAAAAGCGAGCACTGGCTATGACAATACTTATAGTACAAGCAATAACTATTATAGTAATGTCTCTGCTATGGACTTCCATACATGGCTTAATAGCAATCGCTTTCGGGCACAAGAAGTTGCAAATTACCAGCGTTACCTAAGCGCTCAAGTTGGTGCCCAAAATGTCCCACCGCTTGAGCAACTACTTACTACCGCTCGTAGTTGGGATAAATGTGGTTATGAGCCTTATCAGCTACCACCACAAGAGCTGTGGTCAAATATCGTGCCTACTTTAAGGCTCTATAGTTTATTGAAGAGTCAAGGCATCTTGCCTGCAAGCACGGAAATTCGTTCTGTATATCGTAGCCCAGGACTCAATGATTGTGCTGGTGGTGCTAATGGCAGTAAACATATGACTGCGGGTGCAATGGATATTTGGGTACCTGAGTATGAAGACAACTTTTGGTTATTGAGTAAGATGCAAGATGATCTGTGTCAGTTTTGGCAATATCAAGGTCAGTCTTATAACTTTGGTTTAGGCTTATATTCTACAGGTTCTATTCACTTAGATACGCAAGGGTACCGCAAGTGGGGTTTTAATCATGCCACGAGTAGCTCATCTTGTCGGTATTAATGTCAAGCTGAGCAGTCTGTCAGATTATACTGACAGCATTGATGATGATCATGAATGAAAATATTTGATGCTTAAAGATGTTTATTGGTTCTTAAGAAGCTTGAGCAAATATATATGTCACTGAAAGTTAGTGAGATTGGGGTTATATGTGCTTTAATACCCACAGATTATTGTTTGCTGAAATGATATTTATTAAATAGTGACATAAGCGTTTGATATAAGCGAAATTTATGAAAGATACTAAGTTTTCAAGGATGGCTCTACGTAAGTTTAAGCCAAGTAAGCACATTAGTAAGATACAACTAGCATTGATTATTGCTGCTGCCACCCTGCTTTTTATGAGCAATGCGTGTAGTCCAAGTAGTTCTAAGGTAGCTTTGGCTGATGCAGATATTAAAGCAGTCAAACAGCAGCAAAATGCTGCTGATATTGAGAATAATATTAAAAACTCCTACGCACGGTTAGCGGCTCAGCATGCTGATATTTGCCCCAAGTTGCTGCAAGGAAATATGGGCGAAAATACGATTAAGCGAACCTCTGAGGTAATGGTTAATGATCACTGCGATTATTTTTTGTACTTACGTCGTGGACAGCACCTCTCTGTCATTCTTGATAATAGACAGATAGAAGCATTATTGATTGTGCCTACCTTGCATAATTTTGCCAACGGCGACTATGAGGTATTGTCTTCTTATGATAAACATGTCATTCGCTTAGCCTATGATGGTGCTACCTACAAGCCTAAGCACTTAAGATACGATGTAGCAATAACGGTTACAGATTAATCTGTAACCTTATTCTCAGTGCCACCTTTCAGTTTCGGATCGTCTGCTCCCACCGTCACAATCAAAAATTTATCAGGACTAAGTGTCTCACGCATGGTCTGATTGACCGTTGGTAACTGTACGCTATCTATGCGCATCATATAATCAGTTAAATAGTTATCTGGTAGCTGATAAAAATTCATCATACCCAATAAACCATTGATTCCTGCATTACTCGCAAAACTCATCGGAAAGCTGTTTTTCATGTTGTCCGTGGTTAAACGCATTTCAGTATCAGTAATTCCCTTGTCCAATGTGTCGTGAATGACAGCTAAGCTGGCATTGATAGCGTCGCGTGCTTTGTCATTACGGGTGGAAAAGCTTATCTGATAAGGACCACGAGCTAACATTGGATTCATCGAACCTGATATGCCGTAGGTAAGCCCAAGGTTTTGGCGTATCTGGGTCATCAGTCGGGCATTGAAATTACCACCTGCCATGACTTCGTTACCAACCGCAAAGTTGGTTTGCTGCTGTTGAGCTTCGGGGTCAGTGGCGCGTTTGTTACCCAATTGTCCCATCAATACGGTGGTTTGAGTACTGGGAAATGGGATGTGGATGTGCTGGGCTTGGGTGAGTGGTTTTGGCTCAGGCAAGACGTTAGCCGCTTTACCTGTAGGTAAGTCGCTAGTGATGGCGTCCGCGAATTGTTTGGCTTGGGCTAATGTGAGATTACCCGTTATGGCGAGTGACGCATTGGCAGCGACGAGGTAGCGGTTTTGAAAGTCAGTCAAATCTTTTTTTGTGATGCTAGGTACGGTCTCAAGTGTGCCCGATGAAGGATGTGCATAAGGGTGCGACCCATACAGGGCATCATCAAAAGCAAGGCTGGCAAGGCTGCCAGGATCTTGTTTTTGCTGCTGTAGACCGACTAATAGTCGTGCTTTATTACGCTCCAAAATCTGCGGATCAAAAGTGGGCTGGGTGAGGGTTTGGGTCATTAAATCAACGGCGGGTAGCAAATGATTGTCATCAGATAAACTACGCAGCGAGACGATAAACATGTCTTTATAGGCACGACTATTTAGATCAATGCCTAAGGTTTCAACAGCGCGTGTAAACGCTTCTTCATCTAAGCGACTGCTGCCTTGAGTGAGCATCGTAGCGGCCATATTGGCAATACCAAAACCCTTCTTACGTATATCTCCGTCACGGGCGCTACCAGCATTAAAGCGCAAGTCGATATCCACAATTGGAAGGGTGGTTGCACGCACAAAAGAGACAGGCACACCAGCAGAGGTCTTGAAGTGCTCAATCGTTGGCACGGTTGACTCTAGTGGTTTAACATTTTCAAGACTCTTGAGCTTAGATAATGCTGCAATCGGTGCGCTTACATCGACTGTCGCTGTCGAGTCGCGATAGCTATCTTCTGCAGCCAAAGCTGCATGAGCTGAATTTATATAAGCTTGAGTGGTCAGCGCTGCTAACCCCAAAACCATACCCGCACTGAGAGATGATATACGCATAGATTTGGTGCGTTTTTGCTGTGTTAGAGTGGCGTGTTGTGGGGTTGTTTTTAACAGGGAAACAAAAGTCTTCTTAGTCATGTTTGTCTTCTTAGTATTAGGGCGTGTTACTAATTATTTGTGTCTGCGGTGTTTGCTGCAGCTTTATCTGTTTGACTGGCAGGTGGTACGATATGCATCACGGTCAGATTGTTTGGTACCAGATATTCTTTGCTGGCTGCTTGAATGTCAGCGACACTCACGCTATCTAGCTTAGCGGGCAGGGTTGCAAGGAGTCTGTCATCGAGTCCGATGGTCTGTAGTGAGCCAATCATCTGTGCTTGTCCTTGCATGCTGTCTTGAGCATAAACCAGACCAGTGACAGTACTGGTCTTGGCGCGGCTTATTTCATCGGCATTGATGGGGTCGGTAGCAAGCTTACTGATCTCAGCGGTGATGGCCTTTTGTGCTTGCGTCAAGCTAATACCTTCACGTGCAGTAGCTTGTATCAGAAACAACCCGTCACCGCGATCAAGCAAGTTATAAGAAGTTCCCACAGAAGTGAGCAGGCCTTGTTCACGGATGAGTCGACTCTCTAGTCGGGCAGACAGACCACCGTCTAGCACGTCTTGAGCAAGTGACAGAGCGTAGGCTTGCTTTTCATTATTTGCGGCAACTGTCGATAAACTAGGGACGTTGTAAGCCATCAGTAATACAGGTACCTGTACCGCTTGCTCAGAGTCTACTTTTTGATAGCCACGAAAGCCTTGTTGGCTGACGGCAGGACGCTCAGGAAGAGTAGTGCTGGGTTTTAGATCGTCAAAGTAGCGTTTGACTTGCGTCAACACCTCTTTTGCTTCAACATCACCGACAATCACCAAGGTTGCGTTATTAGGCGCATACCATGTTTTATACCAGTCTTTTAATTCCGCCAGTGTAATAGACTCAAGTTCACTCATGGGTCCGATAACAGATTCGCCTTTAGGGCTGTCAGGTAGAGCTAGTAAGCGAAATGACTCATAGGCCTTGGCCAGTGGATTGTCATCGGTACGTTGGCGACGCTCTTCCATGACGACTTGCCGCTCTTTATCAAACGCTGCGGCATCGAAGCGCAAATTAATCATACGGTCGGCTTCTAATTCTAGAGCAAGCGCCATACGGTTGGATGGGAATAGCTCGTAATAGCCTGTATAGTCGTAACTGGTAAAGGCGTTATTTACCCCGCCGAATTTGGCAATCAAACGCTCATAATCGTCACTTGAGACATTGGTCGTGCCTTTGAACATCATGTGCTCAAGCAAATGTGAGATACCGCCTTTATCTACAGGTTCATCCGCTGAGCCCACCCGATACCAAATTTGGGTCATGACGACTGGGGCTCGGTGGTCTTCTTTTATGATGACTTTCAGACCATTTTCTAACTGATGCTCATGCCGACCTGACAGGTCTATAGCCAGTGACGAAGAGAGATCGTCTGAGTCTGCTGTTGGCATACTACTAGTGGCTGCCGTTATCTGTGTTGTATCGGAATGTGGGGTCGATTTAAAATTGCTAGTCTGGCATGCAGCAAGGGTGGTAGCAAGCGCTAAGGCACAGGCAATGCGTAATGAGCTAGCAGGTAGTGGTAAAGACAGGTACATGATAGGTTCTACTTATAAAATAACGGCTGAATATGGCTAAATAAAGATGGGTTATTGTGTAGGTTATAGGCCTTAGAGTGACTTATGAGCGCCAACCATGACGCTGGCAGTTGGCTTGAATGTTGGTGTTGTGCTACAACCTACCGTTGATAATAAGAGAATGCCAATAACCATAGCGATGCCAGTATTTATAATGAGTTTAAAATAAGCGCTCATTGGTACAGGTTTCTTATCGTTTTTATAAGTTGATATTATTGATGACATAAATATTCCTGTTTTTAAAAAGAAGTTTTTAAAAGGGTAAGACAACAATACGTATTACAATATCTTTTTCATATCAGATA
>JARIEH010000136.1 GCA_029256865.1 Psychrobacter sp. | reverse complement strand
AGCTTTGTACGCTTGCGCCGTGGTGAAACGGGTCAAATGCCAAAGCCGACTCATGATATGAATAGCATCTGGAGTCCAACAGAAAAAATGATGGTGGATAATGCACTCTCAGTATCCTTCATTGGCTCTGTGGAAACCGTGCAGCCCAAACTTGCTGAGTTCCTGACGAAATATCAGCCGGATGAGTTGATTGTAACGGCTAACGTCTATGATCAGGCAGCACGCTTGCGTTCACTTGAACTTACACCCGAGCTAAATTTGTTTACTTTACAATCGGCAGCAGCGCTTGCATAATTATTATTGAACTCCAATGAGATAATAGTCATGGAAACATCTACTACTTTTATCGGTTCAGCAATATTTTTATACATCGTCGCATTTATTGCAGTGCTGGCAGTTGGTGGCTATCTGACGTACCGTACTAGCCCAAAACGCAAGAAGCGCCGAGAGGATAAGCGTAATAAAAGATAACTTGAATTAGGGTCTGTTGAACATACTCTAAACTCATACAAGCAAATTAATGTCAAAGCCCCCTCCTATTATTTGAGAAGGGGGCTTTTTTAACTGCATTTATTTGGGATTGACTATATTAAAATTTTTAGTGTTATTTAGGGCTACCAATCAACTGATGTTCCAAGGCTCTTTTGCGCCGCTTGCTGAGCGACATATAACGCCACTGCCGCATCAAATCTAGCAGCACCAACGGACTTAAACAGAGTGATACCATCACTAGACTTTTTAATTTTTTCTGTCACTAGTGCTTGCAGATCACCACTAATATCATCCCAAGTCCATGAGCAGTCAGAATTATCGTTTGCTTGTATCAAATCTCCCGCTTCATGACGACCACCAGCCAAGTCATCTATTACTACGATACTACTGCCTTCAATGACATCATCACTGATCTCTTTCATCGATGGCTGATAAGCGCCTACGGCATTAATATGGGCATCAGACTTGATTTTATCGACACTGAACAAGCCTTCGTTAGCGCGAGTTGCTACATTAATCACATCCGCATCACGGATAGCATCATCAATTGCTTCACAAACTTTGATGTCCACATTCCATTGACTATAGTCACGAGTAAAGCGCTCTTTGAACGTCTGAGCACCTGCATGACTTCTATTCCATAAATAGACAGTTGTTATCTCAGGACGTACCGTCAGCACCGCATGTAACTGCTCGTAGGCCATACCACCACACCCAATAACTGCCACACCCTCACAATCAGACTTTGCCATGTATTTAGTCGCGATACCTGATAGTGCCGCTGTCCGTACTTGGGTAATATAGATACCATCCATAATGGCCAATATCTCACCCGTATCGTTTTTTGATACCGTAATGATCGCCGTAGTCGTCGGCAGATCGCGACTGGGGTTGTCTGGACAAATAGTAACCAGTTTCACTGCGGTATACTCTTGCTCACCATCATAGATGGTTGCTGGCATGGATAGATGAGAGCCTTGACTGTTTTTATCATCCTCACCAAAGGTACCAATAACCAGGCGATCAGGCGACTTAATCCAGTGAGGGTTTTTCTCTTGAAGCCGTAAAAGCGCTTCAATCGCATCAATAGCCGCTTGCATATTGAGGTGTTGGTTAACTACTGCTTGGTTTAGTAACTGCACTTTGAGTACTCCTTGCTTATTAGTCTTATCGCTTTGCACTCAACTTTAGAGGCTAGCTATCGCTTGATAAGTTGATTCAATTTAAAAAAGGCACCAGACATCTAAGTACAGATGGCTGGGTGATATCTCATCAAGTGAGCTCAACGCTGTCACTCTTTTATAGTGGGTTGACTCTATCATTATATCCATCCTAGAGCACGTAATACTGCCGCTCCAATCGCCATACCAAACATCCCAACCACGGTAGTAAAGGCTAAAATATTGGC
>JARIEH010000303.1 GCA_029256865.1 Psychrobacter sp. | reverse complement strand
TTAATAACAACTGTTATTTAGCCCCTAGTCTTTTCACTTTTGAGCCCAACTATGAGCACCTTTACGCCACTATTAGCGCCCATCAAACAACAAGTATTGTCCGAGTTATTTAAGCACCTCGAAGATGCTGTATTTATCTTAGATAATCATCTACGTTATATGTCAGTGAATGCCGCTTTTGAGCTCATGCTTGGTTATAAAGAGTCGTATTTGATTGGTCGACCGCTTAGTATATATGCTGCTGCAATTTTATCAGAACAGGAACGCAATATCATACATGACATATCTAGTCACCTAGATGAAAATGGCTTTTATGAGAATAATCTTGCACTCACAAACCGTTATACCCAAATAATTAACTGCCACGTCTCTTACCGTAAAATCTTTGTAGATGAAGCCATTTATTATGTTGGTATATTGCGCGATACCTCCTCAATCGTGAAAGATCGACAACAATTGTCCAATTTACTCAATTATGATCCATTAACTGGCCTACCCAATCGTAAAGTATTTTTGAGTCAAAGCAGTGATCTATTGATGGAAACTGATAAACACGTAGTCATCTCTCGAGCCAATATAGATCGCTATCGTATTCTTACCAACAGTCTTGGCCAAGAATTGGTTGACGATCTCATGATAGACTTTGTTGATCGGGTCAAGAGTCTTGAGCTTAAAAAGTTACTATGCTTTGCCCACTTTGGTGGTGATGACTTCGGTTTACTGTTTGAGTGTGAAGATACCACGATAATCTGTAGTGAGCTTGACGGTCTTTTACAAATGTGTGAGCGGCCTTTTAGAGTAGATGGCAACGATATCTATCTACAACTCTCTATTGGTACGAGCTATTATCCAGAAGATGGTAGACAAATAGACAGCTTGATCAATAAAGCTGAAAAAGCCTTACACTATATCAAGCAACAGGGCGGCTACGATATCGCTAGCTATAGCGATAAGATGAACACCATTGCACTAGATAGCTTACAGTTAGAGTCTGAGCTGCGCCAAGCAATCAATGACAATCAATTTGAGCCATACTATCAGCCTAAAGTCGAACTAAAGACTGGCGTCGTCACTGGGTTTGAAGCATTGGTACGTTGGCGACATCCTAGCCGTGGTATCCTCAAGCCGAAAGACTTTATCGATGATATGATCAAATATAAGATGTCGTTTGAGCTGTTTTGCAAAATGGCATTACAAATATCCAAGCAGTTATCTATTTGGCAAGCCATGGGCTTTACACAATATGTCAGTATCAATGCTGATGCTGCTGAATTTCGCCATCCTGAATTCTTCAGCTTCGTCAGTCAGCTCTTTGGTCAGTACTCTATTCACCCACATCAACTACATATCGAAGTTACGGAAGCTTCTTTAATGCTGCGACATGCCAGTATTAAAGAGCAATTAATAGCCCTAAAAAATTTGGGTATCTGCTTGGCCATCGATGACTTTGGTACGGGATATGCCTCTTTAAGCTACTTACAAGAATACCCTTTTGATTTTATTAAGGTTGATAAAAGCTTCATTTCCGAAATCGATGATAACCAGACTCAAAAAGCGATCGTTCAAGCAATTTTAGATTTGGCTGTTGCTCTAGACATGAGTGCCATCGCTGAAGGTATCGAAACCGAACAACAACGTGACGTCCTGTTGGAGATGGGTTGTAAATATGGTCAAGGTTACTGGTTCGGCCGACCTGTTACCTCTGATATGGCAACTCAAATATTGACAGAGTCTCCGCTTAGTGATTAGTCCACAGGCAACTTAAAAACTATTATCCTTACTTTTATAACAATTAATATTATAACCGTTGCTTTTATGACGTTTTTAATAACCTCCCATTTCCAATAAACATCCTGTCATCTGTCTATTATTCTATTTAATTTCTTAACTATCCCTCATCATGCTCTCAGTTTTTTGTCCTACAACGTTGATTGAATAAAGGATGCAAGAAGGGTTCATGACTTATCAGTATTCTGACTAAACTTGTATAATTCTTGCTGAAAGCCTATCTTTTGTCATGAATTTACGAATAAAGTCATCATTCTTTTACCTCTTCCCAACGTTATTTCATATGACCGATGTGATTACCTATCAAGAATAGAGGTAATCTGGCATCAGAAAATTATAAACAACTCAGACAATCATACATTTAGTTATGCCATCGTTGTCGGTCATATCCCAAAAAAGGACAGAAAGTTATGCAGTACAAAGCACCCCTACGTGATATCCAATTCGTGATGCATGAGTTACTCGACAGCGAAAGTCACTACAAAACTTTGCCGGCGTTTCAAGAAGCCGATCGTGAGTTGATGGACAGCCTGTTCGAGATGGCAGCGAGCTTTGCTGAAAATGAGCTATCACCACTGAATCAAAGCGGTGATGCTGAAGGTTGCCAGTTTAACAATGGCGCTGTTACCACGCCAAAAGGTTTTAAAGAAGCCTATAAAGCCTATTGTGAGCTTGGCTTCCCAGCCTTGTCTGCTGAAGAAGCATTCGGCGGTCAAAACATGCCGTTTTCATTATCAACCGTCATCAATGAGATGGTTGGTACAGCCAACTGGTCATTCTCTATGTACCCTGGTCTGTCACATGGCGCGATTCAAACCATCGAGCATCATGGTACTGACGCGCAAAAGCAGACCTACCTAGAAAAAATGGTCACTGGCGAGTGGTCCGGTACCATGTGTCTCACTGAAGCGCATGCCGGTTCTGATTTAGGTATTATCCGCACCAAAGCTGAGCCAAA
>JARIEH010000234.1 GCA_029256865.1 Psychrobacter sp. | reverse complement strand
TTTAATATAGTAAAATACCTGACTAATTAATAAAAGTAACGAGCTATACGATGAATAACCGCGCAAAAAACCTGACTCATGAGCAATTTATAAGTACCGCAATTGACGCGATCAATACTGAGAAAGCAGCCCTAGCATTATTGACAGAGCAGATTGATGATAGGTTTGCGCAGGCCTGCGATATTATATTGGCTTGTCAGGGTCGGGTAGTGGTAACTGGTATGGGTAAGTCGGGACTCATTGGCCGCAAAATAGCAGCAACCTTTGCTTCTACTGGGACACCGGCTTTTTTTATGCATCCAGGCGAAGCGGGTCATGGCGACTTAGGCATGCTAGTGAAGGGTGATGTGCTGCTGGCTATCTCTAACTCTGGTGAGTCTGATGAGATTAAGATGTTATTACCAGTGGTCAAACATTTAAATATTCCCCTGATCAGTATCAGCCGTGATAAGCGTGGCATGTTACCACGTGCCGCTGACATTGTATTGACACTGGGTAAATCACAAGAAGCTTGTCCGCTCAATCTTGCACCAACCTCAAGTACCACTGCTACTTTGGCATTGGGGGATGCCTTGGCTGTCGCTTTGGTACATGCGCGCAATTTTACCTCCGAGGATTTTGCCTTATCGCATCCTGCTGGGGCGCTGGGTCGTCAGTTATTAACGCGGGTTGAGGATTTGATGCATAGTAGTGCAGAGGACTTACCTCTCATCAATCAGCATTCACCACTACAAGAGGCCTTGTTTACGATGTCTGCTGGGCGTTTGGGTATGACAGTGGTGACCGATGATGAAAAAAGAGTCGTTGGTGTGTTTACCGATGGTGACCTACGTCGTGGACTGGAAAAGGGGATTGATCTGGCGACACCGATGATTGAGGTGATGAGCAGCAATCCACGTCACGTCAGCAGAACGATGCGAGCTTCTGACGCCTTAAGTGTCATGAATGAGAATGCGATTAACCAGTTATTGATAATGGACGAGCAAGGCCATTTAGATGCTATTATTACTGTCCATGACTTATTGCAAGCGGGTGTCAAATAAACCCTCAGCGCTACATAAATAACGCCCTAATAAAAAGACTTGATAAGAGAATAAATTATGCAGGATTTGATCAAAAAAGCGGGACAAGTAAAACTGATGGTGATGGATGTTGACGGTATCTTGTCAAATGGACAGATCATCTATGATGGTAATGGTATTGAGACTAAGGCGTTTTCGGTACACGATGGCGTAGGGGTTAAGTCTTTAGCGCGTTATGGTATCTTAACCGCTATTATTACTGGTCGCAGCAGTGCCATGGTCGATAAGCGCGCTGCTGAGATGGGTGTCAACTACGTGGTACAAGGTCGTGATGATAAGCTTAGCGCGCTCAATGAGCTACTTGCCAGCTTAGATCCTGCGCTCAATATTACGGCTGCTGATTGTGCCTATATGGGTGATGATTTGCCTGATATCAAAGCCATGCAAACAGTCGGTTTTGCTGCCACAGTGCCCAATGCCCATGCCGAAGTCATTAAGCGTAGCGACATGGTGACTACTCGCTCTGGTGGCACAGGCGCGGTACGTGAAGTATGCGATCTTATTTTAAAAGGTCATGGACATTACCAAGACTTTATGGCGCATTATACGCTTGATGAAACCAACTCTCAGGATGAACCATCGTGAGTACTCGCGTTTTAATCATCATCGCCTTGATTATTGCTGTTATCGCTGGTTGGTTCTTTCAGAAGCAAGGTAACATATCACCACCTGTCAATATAGAAGCTTCAGAAGTGGATTATGAAGCGACTGATATCCAAGCAATACAGACCAATGAGCAAGGCGAGACTGAATACGAGCTAAATGCTGAGTCGTTGACGCATAATCCAGTAACCAATCAGGATGAGATGTCAGGTATTACCATGAACTGGGAGCCCTCTGATGAGCAGCGTTACATTATTGAGGCGGGCAGTGCCACCATTAATCAACAAACTGGAGAGCTGCGCTTGTCTGGTGGTTTTAGCTTAGTGAGTGAAGGTAAGGCTAGTGAAGGAGAGGCCACGGCATCGGATATCGAGCCAATCAAGGTCACGGGTCAGACGCTTAAAGGCAATACCAAGTCACGGCAAGTTTACAGCGACGAGCCCGTCAAGGTTGAACAAGGCATGAACCGTTTTCAGGCCTCAAGCATGACAGCCAATCTTGAAACTGGCGAATATGAATTTGGGCAAGTTGCCGTCACTTTTACCCCCGCTAAGCGTCAGGATCAGGCATTATTTTAAAGCCATACCGCACATGAGTGGCTTTAGATAAGCTAAAATAGACGATAATAACCATATTTATAAACATACTTATGAATAGTGTTATCAATGGCATTTAAATGCTTCAGTCATCACTATTTACTATGGTGTCTGGTACCGTATATCATTCATTAAGTTAAATTTATCGCTACTATTTGAGCACGCTAGCCATTCTACCCCTTTTTGTTTCTTTAACACTCGTTGCCTACTCATTATAAAAAGAGTCACTGCTTATGAAATCTAACTTTTTGCTTACTAAATGCCTCAATCCTGTACAGCGTTATTTATGTGTGTTGCCGACAGTGATGCTATTGGCGTTGCCTTTATACAGTCATGCGCTGCCCTCTGATGCCAATCAGCCAATTAAGTTGCTCGCGGATAAAGCGACTTATAGTGAGCGTACAGGTGTCACGAGTTATTCTGGTAGTGTCATTATTACTCAAGGTACGCTGAAGCTTACTGCTGATGACATTACCGTCAATTTATCTCAGCAACGTAGCATCAATTCGGCGATAGCGACTGGACGTCCAGCGACCATGCAACAGATAGTGACTCAAGAAAAGGGTCTAGCAAAAGGTCAAGCGAATAAAATAGATTACAATGCGGTAACGGGCATCATCACCTTAACGGGTAACGCCAAGCTAAACCAAAACGGTGCAAGCTTTACAGGTAATGTGATTCGTTATAGTCTAAAAGCAGGAGATGTTGAGGCAACTGCTGGCGGTAATCAGCGTGTCGAATTGATACTGCCACCAAACAATAGTACTAACCAGAGCAGCATACGCTAAGTCATTCCTATAATAGGGTTGCCAAAGTGCTTAAATTTGCATGAGTATGAGTCGGATATGAGTGATAGCAAAGAGTTGAATAGTAGTCCTGTGAGTAGCAGTGTTGATAGTCAAACAGTAACCGCAATGAATGAGCCAGTTTCGCCCCTTAATATGCGACTGACTATGCAAAACCTAGGTAAGCGCTATGGCAAGCGTTGGGTGGTCAAAGATGTCTCTTTCTCTGTGGAGCAAGGACAAGTCGTTGGGCTGTTAGGGCCTAATGGTGCGGGTAAAACGACCAGCTTTTATATGGTAGTTGGTCTGGTGAATATGGATAAGGGCCGTGTGACGTTAGGCAAAATGGATTTATCT
>JARIEH010000076.1 GCA_029256865.1 Psychrobacter sp. | reverse complement strand
CTGAGTTACAAAAAGGCGATGCTTTTGGCAAGATTGTATTGGAAGTGAATGAAGCCGCGGTTGATTAAACGGATCGTATCTGCCGAAAAGTAAGACTGATACGACCATCATTGACCTTTTTAGTCTTGGTAATGGTGTGTTTCCAAAATTTTTGCGTATCACCGTGCATGACAATAAGCTGACCAGACTCAAGATGAAGCTCGACTTTATTTTGAGTTTTTTTGTGCTTTAAAACGAACTTTCTTGTAGCTCCTAGGGATAGCGAGGCAATAATCGGCTGAGAGCCGAGCTCCTTTTCATCATCTGCATGATAGCCCATACCCTCGTTCCCTGATGGATAATAATTTAGCAAGCATGAGTTAAAATCAGCCATGATTCCTAGCTCTGCAAGATGCTTTTCAATATAGTGTTTCACATGAAACACTATATCAGACCATGGAACGCTTTGGCGAGCATGGCCAGAGTAGTGATAGCTAATGCCTTCATCACCCATCCAGACGATCTGACGATTAGTGACATGAGTCTTACCAAACACTGTTACGATATCAGGCTGCCACGGTAATTCGGCTAATAAAGTTTCATAGAGGGAATCAGAATGCTTAATAATCACACCTAAGTCATTGACCTGACCATCGTATGGCAATAGGTTGTCTGTAGGCGTGTGAGCAAAAAGGTCAGTCATGACTTAGCTTATTTACCACTCTGATGGTGCTCATGAATAATTTGAGCGCATAATACAGGCGCTTCCATGGGTAATAAGTGTCCGTAATCAGACAAGGTGATGATGTGCTTGTCAGGCACTATGCCTTGCCAGCTTTTGCGCACTTTATCACTATTGAATACAGAAGGCTTTGCGAGTATCAGCGTGTAGGGTACGTTATTTTTGTTCAGCTTTTTTAGGGCGCTAGTGATATAAGGTGTGCCAAAATAACTGGCCAATTCTTGCTTGGGTTTAAATAGTAAAGTGTAGCTACCGTCATCTGTTTTGACTAAGCTGTTATTTGCAAAGGTGCGTAGATGCTCATCACTGATGCGTTTAAAAGCACGATGCTGACGCAAATATTGATAGTAATCATTGATACTCATCCAGTTTGTCTGTTTTTTACGCGTGCTATTAAATGGCTCTTGAGTCATTAGTAGCCGCCGAGGAATACGGTTATATAATAATGTCTGCGGTTTAGTAAAGGTCACAGGATCAATAAGGTATAACTGTGAAAATAAATCAGGGCGTTTCGCGGCGGCCATTGCTGTAGCGCTTGCACCTTGCGAATGGCCAATACCTACAATGGGTCTGTCCTGAGTTTTCCCTAGATATTCAATCAGCATAGCGGCATCTTGCTCACGAGTCATCACTTTATTGGCCGGTTTATCGTACCAGTAGCCACGCATCGCCAATGAGCTAAGATCAAACCCCGCTGTCAGCTCTGTCAATAACGGCTCATAAGTACCGACCGTAAAACCATTGCCACCATAAAAGTGTGCTGGTAGGCACTGATTATTGGTTTTTTTTGCTACATTGTTGAGCGGGCTTAAATCATAGTAACGGGCTTGCTGACCATGAATATTAATGCTTTTTGCATATGCTTCCATAAGAATAATACTACCTTATAATCTAAACTGACTAACTGTCTTCACCTAAGAAACCACCACTTTGACGCTGCCACAATCGCGCATAAACACCATCTACTGCTAATAGCTCATCATGACTGCCTTGCTCAATGATATGACCTTGATCCATGACTACCAGTCTATCTAGAGCGGCAATGGTAGAGAGACGATGGGCAATGGCAATGACGGTCTTTCCAGTCATGATGTCATTGAGGCTTTCGGTAATGGCAAACTCAATCTCTGAGTCAAGGGCGCTGGTTGCTTCATCTAATAATAGAATAGGGGCGTTTTTTAGCATAACACGTGAGATGGCGATGCGTTGACGTTGCCCGCCAGAAAGTTTGACGCCGCGTTCACCCACTTGGGTATCAAGGCCAGTATTGCCTTTGTCGTCGTATAGATCTTTGATGAATTCCCAAGCCTGCGCTTGTTTGGCAGCATGGATGATCTGTTCATCACTGGCATCGGGACGCCCATAAGCGATGTTTTCACGCACAGTACGATGGAGCAGTGAGGTATCTTGGGTGACCATACCAATCTGTTGGCGTAAGGACTCTTGGGTGACCTCATCTATGGCTTGTCCATCTATCAGTATTTTACCTTTATCGACAT
>JARIEH010000256.1 GCA_029256865.1 Psychrobacter sp. | reverse complement strand
TACGTCACCCGTAGTATGACTGGCTTGTACGAGCGCACCCAATCTACCGTTGCCTGCCGTCCCCATGACTGCACTACTCATGCCTGCAAGTTGGGTTAATTGTGCCACCAGTTGACTAATCGTAGTTTTGCCATTGGTGCCTGTCACTGCCACTACTGTCGGCAACGGTACTGGCTGCTGAAACTGCAAACAAGCTTGAATCAGCTCACCTAAAAACTCTCGGATATTGGGGACATAAATAATTGGACAAGGCAACGCAGCTAGCTGCTGCTCTGCGCTAGGTTGAGTAGCATCAAGCTGACGATCACTGCCAGCAAATAACGCCAGCGGATCAATTTCTGATAAGATAAATGCCGCTTTTTTAGCGGCTTGTGACAAGTAATCGCGACTTTTTTGACAATTTTTTAACTGGCTTTGGAGCAGTACGAATACCTCATTGGTCGTGACTTGCCGACTGTCTAAACGTATGTCATGAAAGGTGATATGAGCGATTTTGCTTGGATTCTCTAACCCTTCAATCATCTGTGACAACTGCGGACCTAAAGTATCACCACGACTGCTCTCCATAAGCTGTTGCAAAGTAACGGCATGATGTGATGATATGGTCATGAATAAATCCTAGGCGATCAAAAAATTAAAATGATGATGAAAACGTATTGAGGGTTTAAAACTATCGATAACAACCCATCATTTACAGTCGAAAAACTCACTCACTCAATACTATGTATCCGTGTTTATAAATCATAAACACGGATACATACTTTTTATTTTTAACTATTGAGTCTGTAGTGGCTTATCTAGGGGCACATTATACAGACGTAAGGCTTCTTTCATAACATTATGAAAGACTGGCGCTACCGTCAAACCCGCATAAATCTGACCACGCGGATCTTCGATAAGCATCACACCCACCAACCTCGGATTCGATGCTGGTGCCATACCTGCAAAAACGTTGCGATACTGGTCGGTATAATAACCACCATCTGGGTTCACTCGGCGCGACGTCCCTGTTTTACCAGCCACGCGATAGCCATCGATGGCTGCAGCTCTCGCTGTACCACCTGGCTCAGTCACAGATTCAAGCATCTTCACAATAGACATCGCTTGCTCGTGCTCCATAATACGCTTACTTGGTGGTTTCTCACCATCCTTGATAAGCGTTAATGGATGCATCACTCCGCCTGAAGCCAATGCTGCATAAGCTTGTGCTACCTGTGCAAGTGTGACTTGCAACCCA
>JARIEH010000024.1 GCA_029256865.1 Psychrobacter sp. | reverse complement strand
TCATCTAAAAATCGTTGTTGCCAAGCCTGTAAATCATCCTGCTGTAACCCTTGTAGTAAGCTCTGATAGCGAGACTGTCGCTCGTCTAGTGGCATCGTCAAGGCTAGCTTTAACCCTTCCATGATACTTTCTGTTTGCAGCGGATTGATAATCACCGCGTCTTGCATTTGCTCGGCTGCCCCTGCATAACGTGAGAGTAATAGGACCCCCGGATTATCAGGATTTTGAGCCGCGATATATTCTTTAGCCACTAGATTCATGCCATCTTTAAGCGAATTGACCCAGCCGATGTCACTTTGCCAAAATATTGACATCAATGTTTCGTGGCTTAAAACAGTTTCGCTATGAGTGATGGCTTGCCAATTATTAAGTGGTTTATCGGTTTTAGAAGTGGCGGTTTCAAAGCCATCGGTCTTACAAGTAGGAGATGACAACTGCTGATTCACATCGTTAATAGCCAGTTTGACCTTAGCGTAGAGGCGTTGATAAGCAGGCAAGTCTAAGCGGCTAGGACAGGCAATTTGTAACAGTTGTAGTTGATTCTGATAGCTTGGGTTTTGCTGCAAAAAAGAGCAATACGCCGAAAACCGCTGCAGCAGTCCTTTTGAGTAATCAATCCTATCTACTGCGATGATTTGTTGAGCAGCAGGCTTTATGGCCTGTTTATTCTGATTAGGTTTGACAGATGCTAACAAGGGTGACCATAAATGGCTGACCTGTTGCTGTATTTTTGCGACATTGACGCCGATTGGGTAAGCATTAACCATCAATGAATGCTGTGGTTTTAGCTCTAGAGTGAGCATCAATGATACGACGGAGGATGTATGGAGTTTGGCAAAATCATCCTTAGCTTGTAAAGCATTTATGGGTACGTTGGCTAAAAGGCTGTCTGGTAAAAAGCGATCTTTTAAGTAATGTCGTAAAACCGCTAGACAGTTGGTTTTGTCATGCTCAGTTTGTGTGCCGAGCACATCATAATGAGCTAGATGGTTAATCAGCTCATCACTTTGGTCAAGCTGTTGCCAAAAGGCTAGGGGAGCAAACGGAATGTGTAAAAAGAAGCCTATACGATTGGTTATGCCGAGCTTTCGGCAATGATAGGCCACACTCAAAAAGTGATAGTCATGTACCCAAATCACATCGTCAGGCTCAATCATTCGTTTGAGTTGACGAGCAAAAAGTCGGTTCACCTCTTGGTAGCCTAGGTAATCATCAGAAGCTTGGCTCACTAATTCGGGCCGCTCATGCAGTAGTAACCACAGGACATTATTGGCAAATCCGCAGTAGAATTGCCGATATTGCTTACTTGTGAAAGCGGTGGTCATATAAGTCAGAGAGGTATTAGCAAGTAACAGATCGGCATTTGCTAAAGCCGCATTTTTGTGATTACTAAATTCATTGACAGTAGTGTCATGATGGCTCTCGATAACTTCACCATTCCAGCCCATCCAGATAACTGAGTTTCCCCGTAAAATATCTTGCAACGCTACCGCAAGCCCACCTGCCATAGGCTTGTTGTCAGGCATTTTTACACGGTTAGATAAGACAATTAATCGGCTCATATACCTGACCTCTGGTTATTTTTGGTAGTGAGGAATCAACATCTGCCAGTTCAGACCGTACAGTATGGCGTGTTTGGCAAAAACTCAAAAAGCTGCTGAGTAAAGCTGTGGCCTCAGGGATATCATTAACATAATAATGGGCGCAGGTGGCGTCGCTGCCTACTTTAATCCCTATGCCTTTTACCACTCTATGATCTTTTTCTATTGAGCTATAGTGATCTTGTACGGCAATGAATCCTGCTTCATCAGTCATATCATCGCCAATAAAAATAGGACAAAGATGAGTATCAGCATCCATTTTTTTTAGTAAGGTCAAAATGGCGGCACCTTTATTTACTCCTTTGGGAACTATCTCCCAAACAAATTTGCCAGGCTTTAATACCCAATCTGGATGGTTTTTTAAGATTGTAGTCATGATGCTATAAGCCCTCTCAGCCAAAGTAGGATCTTTTCGGAAATGAAGCGCAACAGAGTAAGGTTTGTTTTCTAGGCTAAGGTCATTATAAAGGTGACAAGATTGGACAATAACCTGCCTTATTTTGGCAAGTTCAGCGCTATCAACAGAGACAACGTCTGCAGTATTATTCTGGTTGTGTTTGACATCACTAACGCCACTGTTAAAGGCGATCTCTAGCCCATGAGTTGCTGCAATCGGTAGCGTTAGAGGAGACAGCATTTGCTTGGCTTCAGCAAGGCTGCGTCCTGTGACGATAGCGATTTTAATGCCACAGCGTTGTATTTTTTGTAAAAGCATTAAGGTTGAGTTTGGTATAACACTGTCTTTAGGATTCAGGGTGAAATCTGCCAACGTGCCATCTATATCCAAAAACAAACAGTAGTCTTGCTGATCGGATAAATGATTAGCAAAGTATTTTGGTCGGATGTATCTAGGTGATGGATTCACACTAGCGCTTGTTGTTAATTTCACCTTTTCTCCTTAATTCAATACACGACTTCTTTTTGAATAAGAGTACCTTAGTGATAAGTTTGCCATAAACTTAACTACCCTCCGTTAGTGATGATGCTCAGTTCGTTATAACTTCTGTAACTCATAAACGGCTGATTCTAAAGGCTATATTTATAATAAAAAGATAGTATTAAAATTAATTAAAAAAGTAATCATTGAAAGCGAAGTGATCTTGTCGAGTAACGAATAATGGCTGATAAAGAAAAAGGGTTTGTCATTTCTGCTTGACCAGATGAGCTTTCAGGTTTTATATAAAATTATCGAGTATAAAAAAAGCTGTCTTTTGCCTGAGCAGAAGACAGATTTTGATGTTTGGAAGTGTTTTGTTGAGGGGACTGAACGATGCGTCGCTTTACGTCAGCGCTTGCTCAGCTAAAGGCTATCTAAATCAATTAAGCTCACATTCAAACCATTTTTAAAAGGGAACGATATTCATCTCTGGCATATCTTCATGACATTGACAGAGAGGGGAGAAGTCACTATCATGCCCAACTAATAGACCAGTTGTTATAATTTGAGAGGTGTTGATATTATGAATGACAAAGTGAAACCAAAAGACGTTCTCATTGAAACGGCATCACGCCTTTTTAAAGTACGCGGATATTGCGGAGTAGGCCTGAATGACATCATTGAAGAGAGTGGTATCCCCAAAGGTTCTTTATATCATTACTTTCCAGAAGGCAAAGAACAGTTAGCGATTGCCGCAATTGATAATACCAAAAAACTGGTCATGGCCGATATTAAACGTGTGTTTGAGGGTACGGACAATCTAATAGATGCTTTGCAAGCCTATGTGTATGAATTATCCAGAGCATTCGGAGCAGACGGTGATCCGATTGGTTCTCCGATAGGTACCATTGCGGGAGAAAAGCACTCCACCAGCGAACCGATCAGATTGGCGTGTGAAGATACTTTTAAGGAGTGGCAATCCATTTATACACAGAATTTTTTGCAAGCAGGCTATACCAAGGAGCAAGCCACGGGTTTAGCCATCGTTTTTCATGCACTGACTGAGGGCGGTATCTTGCTAGCCTTAACGATGAAAAGTGGCCAACCACTCGAAACCATAGCAGAGCAGATTCCCTCATTATTTATAAAAAATTATTTATAAAAAAATGACTGGGAAATACCCACATCGCGTATCAAAGAGTGATTCAGTTCATAAAAGAAGAGAGTATTAATGACTACCCTTGCAATGGAACCCATTAAAAAAAGCCAAGCAGCTATCAGACCCGTCCCCATTTTAATCGCCTTTTTAATCGCAGGATTCGCGGGATTATTTAGCGAAACCGCTTTAAATATGGCACTTGGTAATTTGATGACTGAATTTAATGTCGTCTCTTCAACGGTACAATGGATAACCACAGGTTACCTGCTCACCATGGGCATACTCATACCAGTGTCCGCAATACTCATTCAGTGGTTTAGTACTCGGCAACTATTTGTGGCATCCCTGCTATTCTCGATTGCAGGCGCGATGGTCTCTGGTATAGCGCCTACTTTTAGCATACTAATCTTAGGACGCGTTATTCAAGCAATCGGCACCGGTTTATTAATCCCACTGATGTTTAATACTATATTGATCATTTTCCCTATTTATAAAAGGGGGACAATTATGGGCTTGGTTGGGCTGGTGATGATGTCAGCACCAGCTATTGGACCAGCGACAGCAGGGTTAATCATTGAAATATTGAGCTGGAATTGGATTCTTTGGCTGCTCATTCCGTTTCTTGTTTTCTCCTTAGTCTATGGGCTGCTTTTTATGCAGAACGTGTCGGAGCTGACCCGACCTAAAATAGATGTGCTGTCCATCATTTTATCGACGCTTGGTTTTGGCGGCATTGTTTATGGCTTTAGTATTGCGGGCAACCAAGGCTGGAGCAGCCCTTTGGTCATTGGTACCCTTATTATAGGACTTGCTTCTCTTCTGATATTTTCATCAAGACAGTTCAAAATCGATAATCCTATGCTAGATTTGCGTATTTTAAAATATCCAGTATATACCTTAGCGTTATTGAGTGTCTCTGCGACCTTCATGATTATTTTATCTTCCATGATACTTTTGCCGTTATATCTACAAATTGGACTTGGG
>JARIEH010000106.1 GCA_029256865.1 Psychrobacter sp. | reverse complement strand
ACACGGCTGAGCGTATGGGCATTGAGATGTCACAAGTGGTCTGCGTGGGTGATGGCGCCAACGACTTGCCCATGATGGCCATTGCCGATCTGGGTGTTGCCTACCATGCCAAACCTATCGTAGAAGCGCGTGCTGATGCGGCTGTCAATGTCACAGGTCTTGAGGGTGTACTCTACGCTCTCGGCTATCCAGCACTTATTCCAATACCATAACCCTTCAGCGCTGTAGCAACCCAGTGCAGTAAAAATAGAACGACTCCGTTTTATTAAAAAAAACGATCGCTTTAAAACAATAAAACTGCGATAAGCTAGATTGACACGAATAGCGTTAATCTGGCTTTTATCGTTAATGGCTTTATTATTAATTTTAGGCTTTATTTACTTCTTTAGAAAGGAATGTCCATGACGGCATCACAATCACCGCGGCCAGATGCGTCGTCTTCAAGCATAAAGCCTGAGGGAAAAAAAGTAGAGACAGACAACCCAAAACAGCTAATAGGCGTCTATATCAAAGGCATGGCAATGGGCGCGGCTGACATTGTTCCTGGCGTATCAGGTGGTACCATTGCCCTTATTGCTGGGATTTATGAGCGCTTAATCAATGCTTTAGGGAGTATCGGGCCGAGTCTATGGCAAATATTTCGCCAAGAGGGAGGAGTCAAAGGTTTGCTCGCTGTTTGGCGGCAGGTCGATGCAACATTTTTATTCTGCTTGCTGTTGGGTATTGCAACCAGCCTTGCTACCTTAGCAGGCATTATAAAACATCTGTTAGACAATCAACCGCTACTGATTTGGTCATTTTTCTTTGGTTTGGTTGTCGCCACCGTTGTACTTTTATTGAGCGAGATCAAACGCTGGAATGCAGCGCGGATAGCATTGTTTGTGACTGGTATTGTGATAGCCATCACCATCAGTAGTATGCCATTGCTCACCACGACACCTAGCTTGCCTTATTTGTTTTTTGCAGGCGCGCTGGCTATTTGTGCGATGATATTGCCAGGTATTTCAGGGTCATTCATTTTATTACTGCTAGGCGCTTACGATACGGTGTTAGAGGCAGTACACACCTTTAATTTGACTATCATCATTACCTTAATGGCAGGTATGGTAACGGGATTATTATTATTTACCCGTGCGTTGAAGTGGTTATTATCGCACTATTATCAAGCCACCTTAACACTGTTGACTGGCTTTATTGCTGGCTCACTGGTCAAAGTATGGCCTTGGAAGGTAGACGCTTTAGGTACCCTAAACAGCGATGCAATCCATAACGTTGCGCCATGGCAATACCCCACTGGCGCACAGTGGTTTGTGACTTTAGGCCTCATGCTACTCGGCGCCATTTTGGTCTCTGCATTGTCGTGGTGGGGGCATCAAAGTAACGGTAGCAAAAGTACTGATGTCTAAAACAAACCTACTAAATCAATCTCTTATAAAAAATACATGTGCTTTATCATCATAAATGAGAGACTGAAATCAGATAAATATGACACAAGCCTTGCTGCCTATTACTCTCAATAAGGGCAGCAAAATCAGACGTCAACTGTTGTCGCAAAGATGTCAATCTCCCCTTCAGCTTTGCACGCTTTGCTTTCATAATGGAGTCATTGAAATTCACCTTATGAATAGCGAGATGAATGATGCTTTTAACCCTATCTTCTATTATCGGTACAAACGCATGGAGCAGTAGCACTCTGCTTGGTGGTGTTTTTTTATTAGTAGTGATTGCTGTCATCGCTCTGTCTTCACAGCGCTGGCTACTGTGGTATATCCTGGGTAGTATAATTTATTTTATGTCGGTGGAAGCTATCCATAACCTCCTACTGAATTGGTTCGTACTCTCAGATTGGCATAGCTACGTCGCAGCGCTGGCCATCAGCTGGTTACCACTAGCAGCTTGGATATTGTATCGTGCGTTACGCTATGATGATGTGAGCCAAGCCTTACAACAAGAGCGCGCACTGGCTGCTGCTCGCTATATCGAACACACGCCTATCTATGATGACAACTATCAACCGCGTTTTTAATAGCACCTTATTTTATGAGCCAAAGCAGACTTTCTGTTGACACCGCCTTAACCGACTGACACCGTCATCCATTGCACAGTAGATATTAAATTCTATAAAAAATGCGCCCAATCTTGGCGCATTTTTTGACTCTGATATTCGATAGCCACAAAACATGAACCGTTATATTGTTACACGATGCTTAACAGCTTCTACGTAACTCCTAAAGAGTTGAAGGTGACTCATGGTTTATAATTTAGTTCTATAATTGTCGTGAAAATTACTATAAAGTAACGTCTATTCTCATCGAACCCTTTTTTAATCAATCCCTTTGCATCCATTTTTTATATTCGTTTTTAGGAATTCAATTATGTTCAATATCCCTGTGTTAAATATCAAATCTGATCCATTAGACGTATTGCTGGCTGTGGTTGGTTATCGC
>JARIEH010000055.1 GCA_029256865.1 Psychrobacter sp. | reverse complement strand
TGATCACCACCCTCTAAGCGATACTCACGATATCCCAAAAAGATAAAATGATCATCTAGTATCCAATCCAAAAAGGCTTGGATCTCTTGTTGAGGATAAAACACTTCAGGCAGGGGTTTTTGTGACAATTCAGATTTGATTTCTAGCAAACGCGACCGCATTTGCTTCCAATCTCCAACCACCGCATCAAGCGTATCTACTTTGTCTAAGATCGGTTGATAGAGTGCCGCTAACTCACCACCATCTTGATAGGCAATCTCGCAATGAATCAATGACATATGAGAGGTATCACTTTCATTTGCACTCTCAACATTGGCAAGATTGCCATCTTCATGACGTTCTACACTGACAATCGTATTATAAATACGATGCACATCAATACCTTGTGCCTCAAGACTCATTAGCAGAGTATCCACCAAAAATGGGCGATCATACGCGACCATTTGGATAATACTGTGTGAGCTATGAAAGTGGTGTTCTTCGGCGATAGGATTAAAAATAGCCAGCTGTGGTTTACTGCCATCATAAGCTTTTAAGAGCGTGAAATGATGTAGTGCCATACCTGCTAAATCAGCATTACTGATGGCAGAGGCGGTTTCATTATGAAGCAGCTCATAATAGCTGTGGATAAAACGATCCAGCAGTGATTGATCATTTTGTACATAATTGGTGGCAATATCGCTTATTTGGCCAATGCGTTCTTCCGTGATTACAAGAGAGTTAGACATACCTGTCTGTCCTTTTTGTTTTATAAGTTAATAATTTTGGTGTTTAAGTTCTTATTACAATTAGTGATGTTTTTTATGCATGGTATATTGTTTCTAACAAGTTGACGCCAGATTAGTTTGAATCACCACCCTCCGTTATTTCTCTATTTATTATGAGTTTTATTTTCCGAATTATTTTGTAATCTAGGTCTTGAGAGCCATTAACCATATAACCCACCAACCTGTTAGAGTGTAACGCACCTGAACGAATAGCTAAAGTGTAAAAAATTATTTCATGAATGCTTGTTTACTCAATAACCATTCTTCATGCCAAACCTGCAATGGCATCGCTTAAAACCGTTATTTATCTTTAGCATTCGCTGACTTGAATGATTCAATCATACAAACAGTGTACGCGATTACGCAACATTTATTAGACAGTTTTATGGGGTGATTGTTTAATCTTGCTACGCCTGACGCTGATGACGGAACGATAGTCGTGGTCATAGACTGAAAATAGGATAATAGGCTAAAAATAGCCCGTTACTTTACTATTGGCCATTATTAAGCGCTGGCAAGTGGATACTCATGGCAATCTCTGCGCTTTTTTTGGTAGAATACGGCAGTATATTGAACCGTGCTTAAAGATTTACTATTAACGCTTAATACTATTAATACTAAGGGCAAAACGTATGATGAATATTTTGGTGATTGGCTCAGGTGGTCGCGAACACGCGCTGGCATGGCAGTGTGCCAAAGATGACACTGTAAAAAATGTCTACGTCGCGCCTGGCAATGCTGGCACTGCGCTAGAGCCTAAATGCCAAAATGTTATCTTGAAAGATACTGATGGTGAGCACAGTGCTGTCGTCGAATTTTGCCAAAACAATGCCATTGATATGGTCATCGTCGGTCCTGAAGCGCCATTGGTTACTGGTATTATAGATGTTTGCCGTGCTGCAGGTATTAATGCTTGGGGACCAACTGCCTATTGCGCGCAATTAGAAGGCTCAAAGACTTTTGCCAAAGAATTTATGGCAGAGCATAATATTCCAACGGCTGCTTATCAAGGGTTTACGGACGCTGCCAGTGCCAAAGCTTATATCGATGAGCAAGGCGCTCCGATTGTCATTAAAGCAGATGGACTGGCAGCAGGCAAAGGCGTTATCGTTGCCGAAACTATTGAACAAGCACATAGTGCTATTGATGATATGCTGGCAGATAATAAGTTCGGTGATGCCGGTAGCCGCGTGGTTATTGAGCAATTCTTAGAAGGTGAAGAAGCCAGCTTTATTTGTATGATTGATGGCAATAACATCTTACCCATGGCAACCAGCCAAGATCATAAACGTGCCTTTGAAGGGGATACTGGTCCTAATACGGGCGGTATGGGCGCTTATTCTCCTGCGCCAGTTGTCACGCAAGATATTCATGAAAAGGTCATGGCGCAAGTGATTCAGCCAGTCGTTGATGCGATGAATGCTGCTGGTCATCCCTACACAGGATTTTTATATGCAGGCTTGATGATTGATCAATCAGGC
>JARIEH010000291.1 GCA_029256865.1 Psychrobacter sp. | reverse complement strand
CGCTTGACTATTTTTGCGCTACTGCAACAAGGCTTGACCCAAAGGGAGATTAGCGCCCAGCTTGGCGTCGGTATCGCAACTGTTTCGCGTGGTGCAAAGGTGTTTGAGCAGCATCAGGTTAATGAGTGGTTAACTGATATCGTGAAAAGGATTGGGTCTTAAAGGTAATGGAGTATAGATTGATATTAGGTTGCAGTTCACCTTTAAAACGTATTAGAAAAGCTATGCTAGACAATCTTCTAGCATAGCTGTAGAAAGTAAAATTATTATGTTCTTATAAAGTTGCACAGAGCTTACTGGCTTCTTGTGCCTTGGCATAGATAGCCTTAGAATCTGCACCCGTTTTATCCACGGAGCTAAGATATTTATCTACCCCTGCTTGTAACGGCTTTGCCCAAAGTGGGTCGCTAAATGGATCTGGAATATCGACTACTTCATCCCCCGCATCTATAGCTTCTTGTAATGCCTCTTGATAATATTTATCTTGAACTTTACCTGCCAATGATGAGAGTGCCATACCTGAGTTATTATCTATTACTTTTTTTAGATCATCAGGTAGTCTCTCATAAACGTTTTTATTCATGGTTAATAATAAGCCTGAGGAATAAAAAGGTAAATTAGTATGTTTTTTTGCAACCTCATTGATCCTAAAGGCTTTAAATGGATCCCATGGGAAACTGACCCCATCGACAACACCACGCTCAATAGAAGTATAGATATCAGGCGCTGGTAATCCTACTGGTGAAGCACCCATGCTCTCGAGCAAGTCTCCCGCTACAGCAGAAGGACGACGGATTCTCAGTCCTTTTAAATCATCTGGTGTTCTAATAAGTTTATCTTTGGTATGGATGGAGGCAGGTCCCGTACCAAACACCCCTAGTAAATGCGAGTCCTTGTACTCATCTGCAATAGTGCCATTATCATAAAGGGTCTGAATCATACAGCTCATTTGTGCAGCAGTGTTTGATAATCCTGGTAGTTCAGCAATTTGTGATAACGGAAAACGTCCAGCTGTATATCCATGTGCTTGCGAGCCTATATCAACAGTTCCTTTGACTGCTGCATCATAGGTAACATCAGCTTTACTTAGCTGTGCTGAGGGGTAAATTTCTATGTTGAGTCGGCCCTGTGATTCTTCTTCAATTTTTTTGGCCCATGGTTCAAATACATCTACATGCATAAATGAGGTTGCCGGCCAAAAATGCGACAGCCGCAATACAGTGGTTTCAGTACTGGACTCTTGACCTGCAGCTTGCGTGTTTTCTGGATTGTTACCACATCCTGTGATAGCCACTGCAGCAATAGCAAGCGATAAAGCGAGCGGAGAAAACAACTTTCTAAAAATTAACATACCAGTTCCTTCTGTTATGAGTAGTGTTCAACACGCCCTAATTCAATTATCCTAAAATAGCAAATGTTTATTTAAGCGACACCAAATAAGCGCTATCCTAAAATGAGTTTTATGACATATTTCTTACCAATGTTTTTCGATTATCTATCAAATCAGTGTGGCTTGCAACCCATTTAGTTTGCTGATATGCTGCAATTAGCCATTAATTTATAGATTAAACTCATTCAAAATTTAAACCCTTTTTATGTGGTTTCTATGCAATAGATATGGGTTTTATGTGATAGAGAAACCTGATCTATTACCGCTTAGTAGCTACCTTTAACTAACGCTTAGTAGCTACCTTTCAGTTTTTCACTCATTTTTTTCAGTTAATTTTTCCGCTATTGTAATAACATTGGATGTTGCAACTCTAGAAAAGGAGTTCTCTTAATGAGTTCACAAGATTTATTCACACCTCACGACAATCCTGTCTATGATTACGTGCAATCAGAAGAACAAAAGCTTGCGCAACCTCAAGCTCATGATGTGGTCATCGTTGGTGCCGGCCCTATGGGATTAGCGATGGCGTTAGATTGTGCCCATCGTGGTATTCATTGTGTCGTCCTCGATGATAATAATACGGTCAGCGTGGGTTCTCGAGCGCTTTGCTTTAGTAAACGCTCACTTGAAATCATGAACCGGCTTGGAGTTGCCGACCGTATCTTAGACAAAGGCGTGAAATGGCAAGTGGGTAAAAACTACTTCAAAGAAGCGCTGTGTTATGAATTTAACTTATTACCAGAAGAGGGGCATCAGATGCCTGCTATGGTAAATATTCAGCAATATTATGTTGAAGAGTTCATGGTGGATGCTTGTAATGCCTCTGAATTTGTCGATTTGCGCTGGAATCATCGGGTTGAGCACGTAGAGCAACATGAAGACCATGTTGCCTTAACCGTGACCACGCCAGATGGTGAGTTTACCACTAACGCCAAATGGGTCGTTGCCTGTGACGGTGCTAGAAGCAGTATGCGTGGGCATGTCAACGCCCAGTTTGATGGTCGAGTATTTGATGATCAGTTTCTCATTGCTGATATCATCATGAAAAACGACTTTCCTAAAGAACGTTGGTTCTGGTTCGATCCCCCCTTTCATCCCAATCAATCGGTACTTTTGCATAAAGCCCCACATGATATGTGGCGTATTGATTTTCAATTAGGCAGTGATGCCGATACCGATCATTGGAAAAAACCTGAAAACGTAAGACCATTGCTAAAGTCAATGCT
>JARIEH010000122.1 GCA_029256865.1 Psychrobacter sp. | reverse complement strand
CATAAAAAATATCATAACACGGGTTTTTAGTAACACAAAGCCTTTTAACATGGTTTTTAGCACTTATGTGCAGTTTTTATGTAATTTTTTTATAACATAGCAGTCAAGCTGTTATCATAAAGCCATTCTTTATCTTTTTAATCGTTTCCCCATCTCCATTCACCTATAGAGTATAGAGAGAACCATGAGCGTACCTTCTCCTTCGACCGTTACTACAAAGACCATAACAATAGACAGCTCTAATGCAGAAGCAAAGCCTGCCATGACCCGTAAAATATTACTGGTCAACGGGGTAAACTTAAACTTATTAGGTAAGCGTGAGCCTGAGATTTATGGTTACACTACGCTTGCTGATATTGAAGCACAGCTAACCGCTCGTGCAGACAAACATAATGTTGAGCTTATTTGTATTCAATCCAATCATGAAGGGCAACTGGTCGATGACATTCAGCATTATGGCCTATTAGCCGATGCAACCTCACAGGTAGACGCTATTATTATTAATCCTGCTGCCTTTACTCACACCTCTGTGGCGCTACGTGACGCTCTGCTCGCCACCCAAAAACCTTTTATTGAAGTGCATTTATCCAATGTACATAGCCGCGAGCCATTTCGCCATCATTCTTATCTAAGCGATATAGCCGTCGGTGTTATTTGCGGTTTGGGTCATTTTGGCTATCAGATGGCACTTGATTATTGGTTACTCAATGCCTATAACATTGCCTTAGCCGATTGATTGAAATCTCTTTCAGAGAAGCTTAAGTGTTGAAAACTTGAGTATTTAATGACTTAAGCATACTGGCTAAACAAAGCTTGCTTAATTAGAATATAGCTGCATTAATATAACTCCTTAACATAAGAATAATTACTCAACACATGGTGATATGAATGGCAAAATCGTCCGGAAAACGCTTTATGAAACTTGCTGGTATGACTGCAAGCATCGCAGGCAAAGCGGCTAAGAACTCATTAAAGCATCTGTCTAGTGACGAAGAAAAGCGTCTGCAAGCACGCTCTGAGATGATGCAGGATGTGGGGATTCAGATTGCAGAAACATTAGGTGAGATGAAGGGCGCTGTCATGAAAGTGGGACAAATCGCCTCACAGTATAAAGATGTCTTTCCACCTGAAGTCGCCACCGCTCTAGAAAAGCTGCAAAAAGACGCACCGCCAATGCCTTACGATCAGATAAGGATGCAAGTCGAGCGCGAGCTTGAGGCGCCTATTAACGAGTTATTTACTGAATTTGAAGAAATACCTTTTGCGGCCGCATCCATTGGTCAGGTTCATAAAGCCATCCTACCCTCTGGACAAAAAGTCGTGGTCAAAGTCCAGTATCCTGATGTCGATGAAAACTGCGACAGCGACCTTAAACAAGTACGCATGGCATTAAAAGTTGCAGGCGTGCTTAATATGAGTCGCAAACTTCAAGAGCAACTGTTTGAGGAGATACGTCAAAGTTTGCATGATGAACTCGACTATATCAAGGAAGCGCATAACTTGTTAGTATTTGGTGCTTTCCACGCCGACGACGAAGGTCTTATTATCCCTAAAGTCATTAGCAGCCATTCTTCCAAGCGGATTTTAACCTTGACGGAAGAGATGGGAGAAAGCCTAGCCACTGCAGCAACATGGGACAATAGTATTAAACAAAAAATTGCGCAGCGATTATTCCACTTCAGTGCAGGCCAGCTATTTGGCTTATATCGGATGCACTGTGATCCACATCCAGGCAACTTTGCGTTTCGCCCTGACGGCAGTGTCGTTGCCTATGATTTTGGTGGTATCCGCAGTTATAGCAATGCTGAAGTGCAATTATTTCGCAGGTTTGCACTGCATGCTGTGAAAGGCGATACGACGGCACTTGAGCAGGATTTAATCGCCTTGGGTATCCGCCGTGATGATGACAAAAACGTGCCAGCTGAGTTTTATCAGCAGTGGCTTGCTATTGGTATGAAACCCATGTCAATAGCGCCTTACCAAGAAGGGCCTTTTGATTTCGCCAACAGCCGAGTCCATCATGAAGCGATTACGCAAATGCGCACTTCTTTGAAGTACTTTGGTCAGTTCCAACCGTCAGCGACGACCATGATGCTCGATCGTACGGTATCAGGACAATACTGGAACATGGTGAACCTAGGCGTCGAAATAGACTTATCGCCACTGGTAGAGCAATACCTGGAAACACCACAGTACTGATAAGTAATCCATTAATATCAATCACACATGCAAAGCATGGCCACAGCGATCACAGAACACGGCACCAACAGCGTGTCCAAACTTTCCGCAGTTTGGACACGAGACAGGATTGAGCTGCGGACGCATATTACGCGCCAGCTCAGCAGTAAAAATACCCGTCGGTACGGCAATAATGGAGTAACCCGTTATCATCACCATAGATGCAATCGCTTGTCCGATTGGCGTTTTCGGTGACATATCGCCATAGCCGGTTGTGGTTACGGTCACAACCGCCCAATAAATAGACACTGGGATGCTGGTAAAACCATTCTCTGGCCCCTCAACCACATAAACAATTGAGCCAAAGATAGTCACCAGTAGCACTAATGATAAGAAAAATACGGTGATTTTTTGCTGGCTGGTCTTAAGTGCTGATGCCAAAAAACCCGCTTGCTGCATATAGGTTTTGAGCTTGAGCACACGAAAAACCCGTAAAATCCGCAAAATACGAATCACCAGTAGATACTGTACCCCACCAAAGAACAAGCTTATATAGGTTGGTAATATAGAAAGCAAATCTACTACGCCAAAAAAGCTAAAAGCATAGCGAAGGCGATTGGGTGCTGAAAATAATCTTAGAAGATATTCAAAAGTGAATAAAATGGTAAAGAACCATTCTGCATAATAAAATATCGTACCATATTGCAAACGCATATATAGCACGCTATCAAGCATCACTACGCCGACACTGGTCAAAATCGCAATTAACAATACAATATCGAAAAACTTACCCAAACGGGTATCGGTGCCTTCGATAATAATATGAATGTGGTTACGTAGATAAGTAATGGCTTCAGCGGTTGGTTGCTTCATAGAATCAGTGGGCTCATAAAGTCAATAGCTACATAGAATCGGATGGTTTGAAGTAATGGAGATAAGCACAGGTTAGTCAAAATGCGCAGAAGTGGTTTATAATATAGGGTACTTGATATAATCATCATGGCACATATTTTGCCACAGTGTAGCAAAAAACGGCTGCTAACGACATACAATTCGCAAGCATAAGCGTAAGCTTGTGACGCTATGAAAAAGCATGTATACACGTATCAAGAGCATGATTGCTAGTATTCATTTGAGTACTCACAGCAGCATTCAACCATTCTTATAAAAATAGTCATAATAATGTATGTGACTTGCATTGAGTCCATACTTAATAGTCAGTGAAACTTAAGGATATGATATGGCAGGACATTCAAAGTGGGCAAACATAAAACACCGTAAAGCCCGTCAGGATGCAGTAAGAGGTAAAATTTTTACCAAAGTTATCCGTGAAATCGTCTCAGCGGCCAAGCAGGGGGATCCTGATCCTGATAAAAACCCACGTCTGCGTGCTGCTATCGAAAAAGCTCTGTCCGTCAATATGACCAGAGATACCATCAATCGCGCGGTCGATCGTGGTACGGGTGGCGGTGATAACGAGAATATGGAAGAGGTCAGCTACGAAGGCTATGGTATTGGCGGAGTGGCTGTACTGGTCGAAACCATGACTGACAACCTCAATCGTACCGTCAGCGAAGTACGCCATGCCTTTACTAAACATGAGGGTAATCTTGGTACCTCAGGCTCAGTCGCCTATCTGTTTACCAAGCGCGGTGAGATTACCTTTAATGACACAAGCTTAGAAGATGAAGTCATGCTAGCTGCACTAGATGCAGGTGCTCTTGATATCGAAAATGACGGTGAAAGCCTACTGGTCATCACGGAATGGGAAAGTTTCGGCCAAGTCAAAGACGCGCTTAATGCTGCAGGTCTGGTCTCTGATAATGCTGAAGTAACCATGTCGCCATCAACCACTGCGGAAATAGACAATGTAGATGATGCCGAAAAAGTCATGAAAATGATCGATATGCTAGAGGACATAGACGACGTACAAGCCGTTTATAGCAATGTCAACTTCACCGATGATGTCATGACTCAACTTGAAGAATAGCCTATTACAGCGCTTTTTCCATCGAATTTTGGCTACTATAGTCTTTAAAACTATTTTTACTATTTTATAAAACCACTCAATCTTAACAAACATTTCAACATTAAAAACCAGAGGATAATATCCCCTGGTTTTTTTATTCAATATTTCAATCCCCCTTTATGACTATTGTATTTTTTCTAATCTAAGCCTATAATTCAACGTAGATGGTAATAGTTATCATTTACAATATTATGAATGATTAAGGATAATGTATGAGCGTTACCTCTGTCTCTTCCTACCCTGCTGCTAAAGACTTTGAAACCAAGCTGCCTCCTCTGTGCTCATTACTAGACTTAGCTAAGCGACAGCACGCTATTATTGATGACATTATTGCCAATGACCGATTTGGTAACATTGATGGCATCGTTGGTCAAAGGTTAAAGGATTTGGGTTTTTTGCCCAACACTCCCATTCACATTGTGGCTAAAGGTTTGTTTGGTAGACCCCCGTATGCTGTGCAACTTGGTACAGGAGCGCAGTTCAGCTTACGCGCGGATGAGTTATTAAAGATTAGGTGTCGCGCTATAACTTCAATATAAATATAACTCATAGGTTAATGATGACTGGCTGGATTGAAAAAGCTTGTCAATATTAATCATTCATGAAGCGATGAATAAGCCATGTCCTACTCCATTCCAATCACCCAACTAGAAACCTCAACCATGCCGATAACGCTTGCTCTAGTCGGTGCACCCAACTGCGGAAAAACCGCTACCTTTAATGTGCTCACAGGCTCAAAAGCCAAAGTCGCCAACTATTCTGGGGTAACTGTCGATAAACGCAGTGCTACTATGCTGGGACAATCCGATGTCAATATCATAGACTTGCCGGGTACCTATAGCTTAAAAACCACCAGTCTTGATGAAGAGGTCACGCGTAAGTTTTTATTGGGTCAAATGGCTGGGGAGTCGGTACCTGATGGGATAATTTTCGTTTCTGATGCCACCAACCTGCGTATGTCATTGCGTATGCTGCTAGAGCTAAAAAACTTAGGTTTACCCATCATAGTAGCGCTTAATCTAAGCGATGTGGCGATGAGCCGGGGTCTGGTGGTTGATGAGGAAGTATTATCGATAGAGCTTGGTGTGCCAGTAGTGAAGACGGTCGCCATCAAACGCAAAGGCTGCGAGCAGTTGTTGACCTTGGCTAATGAATTTATTG
>JARIEH010000088.1 GCA_029256865.1 Psychrobacter sp. | reverse complement strand
GCCTCACGATAGCCTTTAGTGAGCATGCCCAACCATTGCTTATAACGACCTACCAAGACGACATCGTTTTTGGCCTGTCCTTCTAAAAACTTAATCTGATGCGCTATTAAATCTTGCCATGATAGGGTTTTACAGGCATCTAAACGTTCTGTGTTGTTGTTAAAATCATCAACATGGGCAATCAAATCTGGGCGCGTCACTGCACCGCGGCCAAGCATCAGATGCTTCGAGCCTGATTGTGCCATACAGTGTTGCGCTTGCTCGGCATTCCATATCTCACCATTGGCAATCACGGGAATTCGTAAGCCATTAAATGCCTGAATCTTATCCCAATAAGCAGGCGGTTTATAGCCTTGAGTTTTGGTACGTGCATGAATGGTCAGCCAATCAGTACCACTGTCTGCAATTGCCCCACGAATATCATCTATTCTGCTGGTGTCGGTATAACCCAAACGAATTTTTGCCGATACGGGGATATGCGCAGGCACCGCGCGTCGTACAGCACTAATAATCTCATACATGACGGTAGGCTCATCAAGCAGAACTGAGCCGCCGCGATGGTTATTAACGGTCTTAGCAGGGCAACCAAAGTTGATATCAATAGCAGGTGCACCAAGCTCACAAGCATAAGCCGCGTTTTCTGCCATTAGCTGTGCTTCACTACCTAATAGTTGCAGATGAATGGGCGTGCCGGAGTTAGTCTTGGCATCATGATGCAGCTCGGGCACATATTTATAAAAAACATGTGCTGGCAGGACGTTCTGAGTGACGCGAATAAATTCGCTAACTGACCAATCATAAGGACGGCCTAGATCCGCTGCAATTTGCGTTAAGATTTGCCGCATCAAAGGATCGGTCAAGCCTTCCATTGGCGCGAGGAGGCGTACTGGGTGCGCAAATAGCTGCTGTATATGAGAGCGTTGCTCTAAAAAGTGAGGTTGCTTATGATAATGATGCATTAGCGGCTAGTCGTCATGATAAAGTGAGGTGGTTCAAAGGATTTGAAAGTAGGTAGATGGAGAGACAGTTAAGTTCCATAGATGACTTTTTTGCCTGTCTGTAATCCTGATATTAAATCTTCAATATTATGAATGTCTAAATTGGTCTTGGCACGTGTACAAGCGACGTAGAGCAATCGCAACTCTTCAGGGTTAATTTTAATCCCATTAGTGGTGACATCATAATAAAAGTCATTATCTAACTGTACGCGAGACCACTCAAGCCCTTTTGCTTTATGGGCTGTTGAGATGACATAGTCAGCATTTTCGATGCGAGTCAAACTATTGACCGCTTGGGTTAAAACCTTGGTGCCGTGGTCATCGACGAGCTTGACTAAGGTTTTAAGGTCGCTCCCCTCATTAGTCTCTGAATATTCTTGTACATCTGACCAATTATAAAAATACGCCAGCTCAGGTACGCCATAAGCCGACTTACCGTTTTTGAGGTTCTCTGCCGCCTGACAGAACTTCAGCATACGGTCAGTATCCGCCTGTAAAGCCACCCGATGGCCAAGTTTAAGCCCTGTCAGTAGCTGCGCCATGGCTGCGGCATTGGTGCGGCAAAGGATGGCATCTTTTTTACTATGCACCATGCCTTTTTCAGTTAAGGATTGCTTGTTTGGATTGCCTTTGAGAGGTACGTCTTCTTGTAAAGCTTTTAGCAGCGTATTTGCAACCTCGGCAATCGGCTCACCAAAGCGAAAAGACTGCGTCAGTAAGGTTTGCGGCAAAGGCAGTTTTTTCATCGCATTGACTGCACCGCGCCATTCATATATCTGCTGATGAGCATCACCCACATAAATTACTTGTCGTGGCTGTTGAGTCAAAATCCCCATCATTAATGGATCAGCATCTTGGGCTTCATCAAATAATATAAAGTCAGCAGGTATGCTCGGTTTAGACAGCGCCCATAGCTTGAGGTAAATATCATGACCAATACCAGCAGGGTGACGGGCATCAATAGATTGTAACCAACGCTGCTCAACCGCAGGGTAGAGCATTTCGCGTAGCTGCTCAGCATCCGACTCATCGAGCCAACTTGGAAATAATATATGTCTTGGTGCAGGATAGCTGGCATGCGTACTACAAAAATTGCTGACCGCATCACTGACAAAACGCGATAGCCTCGCTGGCGTCAAGGTAATGTATTTATTGATACCATCCATTTGTCGACGAACCTGTACAGGCTGCAGTCCTAGATCATCTCCCAGACGCTTAGGAGAAAAGCGCGGCAAAGATAACTTAGCCGTGATATCACGGGCAACATGTCGATAGGCAAGCGAATGAAAGGTGCGACAGTCGACGTGACCAGGGAACTTTGCGCGTGCATCATTAGCAATGCCTTTGTTAAATGCTAAATATAGTCCGCGCCCACGTAAGCGCTCTCCAATGAGCTTTAGGGTAGTGGTTTTACCGGCACCAGCATAGGCCACAACTTTAAATGATTTGTGATCCATCGCCATATTGAGCGCATTTAACTGCTCATCGGTGGGATGGCTCATATAAGCTGGCATAGATGCAGACATAAAAAGCTACCTAAAACTGAAAAATGGCGGAGGTAAAAAAGCCATTGCTTAAACAATGGCCATTCATCACGGAAGTTATGATAACAAACAGATGACATTTATAGACGATACTAATAAGCGCTAGGGTGATTGATGAACGAAATGGCGGTATATGAGAGACATTACGTCAATGTATTAATACTGATAAGGTAGCGCATTAATCACTGTTTGCTAATAGGTCAGGTTGTTTATCTTCTTTGATCAAAATTTTTGCCAAAAATAAACCTAACTCAAACAATAACCACATAGGAATTGCCAGCATTAACATCGATACGCCATCAGGTGGCGTGGCTATTGCAGCCACAGCAAAACAGCCCACAATAATATAACGCCGTTTATCTTCTAGGCTTTCAATGGAGACAATACGAGCCAATATCAAGAGCAGGGTGACAACAGGTATCTCAAAGGTCAGTCCAAACACCATGAATAACTTTAAAGAAAAGCTCAAATAACTGTCAATATCGGTCATCGGCAGCACATTTTGTGGGGCAAACATGATAAAGAATTTGAGTACCCCTTTGAGTACCACAAAGTAAGCAAAAGCGATTCCAGTATAAAACAGCACAATCGATGACAGCAAAACAGGAATCGCGATCTTTTTTTCTTTTTTGTATAGGCCTGGTGCGACAAACGACCATATTTGATACAGAATATAAGGCATTGCCAAGAAGGCAGCGACAAATATCGTCAAGCGTATTGGTGCCATGAAGTTCGACGTAATGTCTGTGGCAATCATGGTTGAATTGGCGGGTAGCTGTGCAACCAAAGGGTCTGATAAAAAGTCATACAGATCACGTGAAAACCCTACCAATAGCAAAAATATCAGCAGTACCGCCACGCAGATTTTTATTAAATGTGTGCGTAAATCTATCAAATGCTCCGTGATGGGCATGTCAGCAAGTGAGTTTGATCCATCATCAGAGTCATTCTGTTTTGTATTGTCAATTTTCTCTTGTCGGCTTTTGCGCCACTTAAATAAGCTCATTCATCCACTCCCTCTTTACCTAGTGAAGGGCGTGTGTTTGAGTGAGTTTGAGGGTCAGTATTTAATGAGACGCCATCTGAGAATGAGGCCGTCTCCGATGGGGTAGTATGTGTTCTTTTGTCTGGCGTATCTTGCTGTATATATAATAAGATATCGGCCTGATAGTTAGGTAGGCGTGGTGCTGGAGGGAGACGGCGGGCTTTATCGTAGCTACCCAGTCGAAACCACATATTCTCCCATGGCTTAGTGAGGATAGGCGGCGCTGCTATAGTTGCTGAACCATCATTATTTAAGCCGTCATTGGAATCATTGAAACTCTCATCTTCGCTAGAAATAGAAGACTTTTCATAATCATAAGTAAATGCTGCAGGTGCTTGTTTTTTTAGATCCGCTTTTGTTTCGGCTGATTTTTGTTCTACCGTGTTTTTTTGAGTATCGAGCTGGGGTTGGTGCCGGGAGTTTAAGCTCTTATTCTGTGACTGCTCAAATTCCTGCATGCTGCCGCGCATCTCCGCCATTTCACGCTTCATTTCCGCTTCAGTTTCACGAATTTTGGCAATCTCTTCTTGCATCAGCTTGCGAGTTTCAGCCAAATCAAGCTCAGCCTCTATTTCAGATTGGAGAGTAGAAACCATACGGCGCATCTTGGCATACCATTGTCCAGCCGTACGTGCAGCCTGAGGCATTTTTTCTGGGCCCAGTACAATGAGAGCAATGACGCCAAACAAGAGTAACTCGGAAAAGCCGATATCAAACATAATTGTCAAATATATTCATGAATATGCTATTTAACAGCGCTTTAATCACGCGGCGTACTTTATACCTGATGCTTATCATCAACCTCATTGCTGGTACGCGTGTCTGCTTGAGTGTTCGGAGTAGGAGTACCTGCTTCATGATCGAGAACGCGATGCTTGCGTGCATGCTCTGTCTCTTCATCTTTGACGGCTTCTTTAAAACCTTTGACGGCACCGCCTAAGTCCTTGCCAGCGTTTTTAAGCTTGGAAGTACCAAATACGATAACGACCACAACCAATAAAATTAGCCAGTGAGTAATGGAGAAACTGCCCATAACGGTATCCTTATGTCTTAAATGAGACCAATGTCTATCATAGCATTTTGAGCTTACTGGCTAAACATGAAGCTAAAATCTTTTGTCCAGTAAGACTCAAGTCAATAAGACCATATTATAACGTGAGCTGAGAGATAAAAGGGAAAAACAATAATAAATACACAAGCCTATCTATCATGCTAAGACTGTCGTGCTGCTTTTTCATCAATACCTGATAACCCAAAGCGCCGACCTAGCTCGTTTAAGACGGCGTCTGACTCTATGTCGAACCATGCAAGCCCAATTAAGGTATGAAACCATACATCAGCCACTTCATAGATCAGCTCATGGCGCGCTTCATCATATTGCATTTTGTCGGTATTTTCATCGCAATTAGCAAAGTCTTTGGCGGCAAGGATACTTTCTGTACTTTCTTCGCCAACTTTTTCTAATATCTTATTTAAACCCTTTGCGTATAAGCTTGCCACATAAGAGCTATCGGCATCGGCTTGTTTGCGCTCTGCCAACACACGATCAAGCTGGGATAGGATAGTTGGGTTATCAGAGTCAGAA
>JARIEH010000028.1 GCA_029256865.1 Psychrobacter sp. | reverse complement strand
CCTCCTTAGCAAAATATGAATGAAAATTGGATAGCTAAGTAACTAATAATACTTGATTCATAATAAAATACGTAACTAATAATAAATCATTAATGACATGTGATTAACAAGGCTTTTATTATTTATTTTCTAGCGGTAAGAGGTTTTTATAAAAATATAAGTATCAATTAATTATAACTATCAATTATAGGGGTAAATTGTCTGTTAATATGAAGCGAGTTAGAGCAACTATCAATAGTGAAAATGCTACACCATGTCGACCATATGTATCATTCCGAATGAATAATCTCATTTCTCATTGAAAGGGGGCTAAACCTTTTTCAGCGTATGACAAAGTGTCATTACGGCCAACGATAATATGATCGACAAGTGATAGATCTATTAAATCGCATGCCTTTTTTAGCTCATAAGTTAATAGGTTGTCTGCTGTGGATGGCTTCGCATCAGTATGGGGATGATTGTGAGCGATAATCAACTGACTGGCCGCGTGGTTTAACGCATGGCGAAGGACATGCTTGATACACACTGAGCAAGAGGAGATACCGCCAGTGAAGAGTATCTCAAAGTTTAAAAGATTTAGGGCGTTGTCTAAACACAGTACGGCAAAGACCTCACGGTGCTCACCGCGTAGTTGAGTGCTGATGTAATCTTTCACGACTTGTGAGCGCCCAAGCGCTTGTCCCGTTTTTAGCTGGCTGTCCAGATAGCGCGTACCCATCTCGAGGGAAGCCATTATCTGAGCATATTTGGCTGGACCGATACCGTGACAAGCCAACACCGTCTCTTGAGGAGCAGCCAACAGCTCTGCCAGGCTGCCGAACTTATCTATTAAATGCCGAGCAAGCTCAATGGCTGACTGCGACTGAGTGCCGGTACGCAAAAATATCGCCAAAATCTCTGCATCAGTTAAATGTGCTGCCCCAAACTTCAATAGTTTTTCGCGTGGTCTGTCATCTTCATGCCAGTCTTTTATGGCCATTACTCTTCCTTGAAAAGGGGTTAACGTCTGGTAGATATTATGAATGATAAGATGATAAGTAAGATAAGGATATAAAATCTTACCCAACTTATCACATAATTGTTACTATAAGCGCAATTCTTATCTTTCACCTTTTTTATTGATGTCATGCCTATGTCAAATGTTGTGCTCGCTATCACTGGCGGTATTGCCGCTTATAAATCCGCTGTTTTTGCTCGTTTACTGATGAAAGCAGGCTTTGAGGTGCGGGTTATTATGACCGCAGGTGCTCAAGCCTTTATCACACCGCTAACGCTACAGGCTCTGACTGGTAACGAGGTGCATGTCTCTTTACTCGATGAGCAAGCGGAAGCAGGAATGGGTCATATTGAGCTGGCTAAGTGGGCGGATTTAGTCATCATTGCGCCAGCATCGGCCAATACTTTGGCACGTCTATCTATGGGTATGGCAGATGATTTGCTGACGACCGTGTGTCTTGCTACTACTGCACCAGTCATCATTGCTCCAGCGATGAATCAGCAGATGTGGGCGCATCCAGCAGTGAACCTCAATGTCCAGACTTTGCGGGATATGAATTACCATATCATCATGCCCGCGAGTGGTGAACAGGCGTGCGGCGATGTGGGTGCGGGGCGATTGCCTGAGCCTGAGCAGTTATTGGCCGAGGTGCGTTTGTTTAACGCTCAGCAGACTATCCCCCAATACCTAGCAGGTAAAACCGTCGTCATTACTGCTGGACCAACCGTCGAGGCGATTGACCCAGTCCGCTATTTATCCAATCATTCTTCAGGAAAAATGGGCTTTGCCTTGGCGCAGGCTTGCGTCGAGGCAGGGGCACAGGTGACGTTAGTCGCTGGTGGTAAGGTGACATTAGCAACACCGCTTGGGGTCACGCGTATCGATGTGTTATCTGCGGCAGAGATGCTGACTACTGTCGAGCAGTGTGTTGCTGGCACGCATCCTGCGTTACTATCTTTGGCTGAGAATGTTCAGAGTGATGATCATGAACACCATCATTCCCATGAACACCATCATGAACACGAGCATCATGAACATGACTGTGATTGTCAGGAGCCACACGAGCATATTGAGCAGCAAGGTGCACAAGTAGATAATCCTTGTCATGCAGATATCTTTATTGCGACTGCGGCTGTAGCTGATTATCGTACTGAAGCTGCTGCTCCGCAAAAAATCAAAAAAACGCAAGAGGCCATGACACTCAGTTTAGTCAAAAACCCAGATATTTTAGCGACAATTTCCCACGCGTACCCTGACATGTTTGTGGTAGGTTTTGCTGCCGAGACACAGGATGTGGAGCGTTATGCGCGCGGTAAGCTGATCTCCAAGGACTTAGATTTGATCGCTTGTAATGATGTCTCACGCTCAGACATTGGTTTTGCCAGTGATGATAATGCCATGCAGGTGTTTTTCTCTCAGCGCTATCAAAATGATACGGTGACCCTAGAAAAAGCCAGTAAAGATAAGATAGCCGCGCAGCTGGCGACCATTATCGGTGAGACAATCTGGCAACGTCATAATGGTTAGTTGTGTCGTCTCACGGTTGGACATAGTCATAGATCTAAATGTAGGCGCTAAACTTGGCGTGAAGCCTTGCGTGCTATGCCTGACATGACAGGAGTGCTGGGCAGCGATAGTAATCAAACGCTATTGCTGATAGCAATCTTCGCGATAGCTTCATTACTTCATGGTATTAGCGGTCTGGGTATCACCTTAGTGACCACGACCGCCCTGGCCAGTATCTATCCGTTACCCCATGCCATCATCTTAGTTATTTTTCCGTCATTGCTACTGACTGCAATGACATGGTTGTCTGGGGGTGGTCGTAGTATTTGGCAAAACTTTAGCTATTATGGCCGCCGTTATTGGCTGTTGGCGCTAACCAGCTTACTCGGTAGTATCTTGGGCGCTAAGCTGTTGCTATGGATAGATAGCGCTTATATCTTATTGGTGTTGGCGGCTGTGATTGGTTTTTATGTCATCAGCTCGCTATTGGGTAAGCAAATTCGGCTACCTGATACCAAGCCTGTTCTGATTATCGTTGGACTCAGCGCAGGCGTCATTGGTGGTGCGACCAATGCCATGTCGACTATCTTGATGATGTATTTGCTGTCTGCAAGCGATGATAAAAACACCATCGCCAAAGTTGGTAACATGTGTTA
>JARIEH010000059.1 GCA_029256865.1 Psychrobacter sp. | reverse complement strand
TGATCTCAAGGCGGGCAGTGACGGCTTTTTGCAGGGTTTGATAACTCATGTTTTAGCTCATTTAAAATAACTACCTAGTGACAGGTGTAGGCTTATCAGCGTACTGTTTTTATAGAGTGTCTTTTTTTGAGTCACTTTTACAAAGTTTGTTTATGGCGTCTCTTTTATAGAATGACAATACGCCCCATATTCTAACCGATGATACGCCTAGGTCTGTGTTGGATATGATAAACTTGCCTGATAAACGCTGTTGTCATGTTAAGCACTCTCCGACGCAGTGTTCTTTTATTATCCACTATAACAAAACCAATGGTAGCGAATAGCATGCGTTTAGATAAATTTATCAGTAAAGCCACAGAACTCTCACGTAAGGAATCTAAAAGAATCCTGCACGCTGGTGAAGTCACTGTCAATGACAAAGTCATTAAAGATCCTGGTTTACACGTCGATATCGCCAATGATGAAGTCATGTGGGCAGGCGAGCCGCTATCGGTCGCGACTGGCAATCGTTATATCTTATTGCATAAGCCTGAAGGTTTTGAGTGTACCCTTAAAGCCAAAGAGTATCCAATCGTCACTGAGCTGATTGCAGTACCAGAGCTGGACAGCTTACGTATTGCTGGACGTCTGGATGTTGATACGACGGGTGCCTTATTGATTAGCGATGATGGCAAATGGCTCCACCGTGTCACCAGCCCAAAACACGAGCATGCCAAAATCTATGAGCTAACCTTAGCAGATCCAATGGACAGTGACGCGCAGGCCAATGCAGTGAAGGAAGTCAGTGAGGGTATCTTGCTCGATGGCGATCATGAAGAAACTAAGCCTGCTGTCCTTGAGTTCATCGATGAGACTCATGCACGCCTTACTTTAGAACAAGGTAAGTATCATCAAGTCAAACGTATGATGGGCTACTTCGGTAATAAAGTCGTCGAGCTGCATCGTGCCAGTATCGGCCACATCACTCTAGAAGGTCTTGATAAAGGTGACAGTCGCTTCTTGACTGCAGAAGAAGTCGAAAAATTCTAACAGCAGATATCAGCGATTGCCTTTAAAAACCATCAGTAGCAGTCCGCTATTCTCTGCTCTATAACGAGCGGCCTGCTGATGTTGCTTGTCTCTTAAAGTTGGGTAGCAGTTTTGCAAAATAAAGTACTGGGCGCTTATCAAAATTAGCCAATGTGCTACAGTCTCTGCAGTTTATTAATCTACTTTTTTGCATAGTATTATTGGCTATAGAGTCAATCTAAATTAACAGCCTGTAAGCACAGGGTGAGAATGACTACCACAATGTCTAAAACTGACATAGCCGATAGCTTTGTATCAATTCTGATAGGAAATCTGTTGTGAAATTACCCGTATTTAAAACTGCCAGTATCCTAAGTGTCATATTATTAGCCACTACTGCTTGTGCCCAACCTGATGCCACCACCTCTACAGGTAAAAACATCAATAATACTGTCCAAAGTAGCCAGAGCACGAAAGCGCCAGGCACAGTGAGCGCTGCTACCGACAGTCATCTGCGCCAAGTACTCACCCAAGCGGGTATCAAAACCCAAATCACCTCTATTAGACCCTCCAATTTGCCTAATATGTATCAAGTAGATCTGGCTGGACAGCCGCCACTGCATATGACTGCTGATGGTAAATATGTCATTCAAGCCGAACTTCTCAAAAACCCCAATCCTAAGCGCCTATTGAGTAAAACGCCAACGAGCATTGACCGCGCGCAAATAGGTAAGCCGTTAAATACCGATGCAAAAACGCCATTTTATTACACTGCTGTTCCAGGGGTGATTTGGGGTGCAAACTTAGAAGGCATCCCTTTCTTGGTGTCAGATGATGGACAATATATCACTGATGGTGAAATATCCGTCATCGAGAACGGTCAGTTCATGGGGCTTGATGAAGCATTTGAAAAACGTAAAAACCAGTCGGTATTTAGCGCCTTAGATGAGTCGCAATTGATTACCTATCCAGCAAC
>JARIEH010000318.1 GCA_029256865.1 Psychrobacter sp. | reverse complement strand
CAATCTACCGTTTAAACGAGTCTTTAGGTATTGAGTTGGCACTAAAAGATATCGGTTTGCCTGAAGAGGGTCCAGCGGAAGTGGCAAGGATGGTGTGTGACAGTCCTTATTATAATCCTCGTGAATACAATTACGACGAATTAGAGGATTTATTACAAAGAGCATATAAGGGTTTACCACCTGCTTGATTATCGTCATGTACTTATATATTCTGAAACTTCTGAAAACCCTATAAAAAAATGCTTGCTGTATTGCCACGAACAAACCTGATTCAAAATATATTGGGCCCAGTAGGAGTGGAACCTAAGATCAAAGGATTATCAGTCCTTATATCTAAAATAATGATACAGAATAACTATAGTCGATCCATTGCGAAAAAGTGACAGCGTTAATCTTACTTGAAGGAGCATTTATACATCTGCATTCGGTTGCTTTGAACCTCTCTTAAGTTGAATCAACTTTATCGACGCTACCTAGAAAAGAGAGTCACGCAGGATATTATTTTAAGGTTGGCGGAGAACGTCATTATATCTGTTACCATTACGGATTTAAATTACTTTATTAGACAAGCAAAGCAAGAGGATAACTATGGCCGCTTATTACAATTGTATCAAACGTGAACAGCAATCAGATAACATCACGATTGCTCATTACAAACCTACTCAGCATGCGCAAGGTGCATGGAATCCAAATGAACAGCATATGGCAGTGGCGACTGGCGTGCTCACTCATGAACTAAGTCAGTTTGCACCACAAGAGGATATGCGCATAGCGCGCATCAGCCTTGATATCTTAGGGCTGATACCACTTGATGATTTTATAATTACTACTCGCTGTATTCGTCCTGGCAAAACCATTGAATTGATCGAATCGGTCATGAGTAGTGGTGGTCGAGATTGTATTACTGCCCGTGCATGGCGTTTGTTAACACAAGATACCAGTGCGATTGCAGGTTTAGAGGATCAAGACGCTCCTCAGCATCCTGATGAGCTACCGGTATGGGAAGAAATGAAAGGTTGGCCTGGTGGGTTTGTCAAAAGCGTTCATCTGGTTGCCAATGCAGAGCGGCGTGCGGGCAAAGGTATGGTATGGATTAGCAATAATACGGACATGGTAGAAGGGGAGCCCACTACGGACTTGGTGCATCTCTTAGGTATGGTTGATCTTGCCAATGGTATCGTACCGAGGGTAGGGTTAGCCCTTGACGATTTACGCTGGATGTTCCCGAATACCGATCTACAAATTCACATGCACCGTATGCCTAAAGGACATTGGCTAGGGTTAGAGGCGGTACAACAATACGGTGCTGACGGTATCGGTATCACCAGTGCTATCTTACATGATGTAAACGGGCCTTTTGGTCGCAGTGAGCAGATTCTTACGATTCGTCGGCTTCCAAATTGATTCTAGGCTATACATTTGGGCGACATGAATGCCTCATCACAGACAGATAAATATAAAGGCATTTTAGCCCGTATAACTGTCAAAATAACTCAACTCGTTTGGTATTATTCGAAGGTGGTTTAAAGATAAGCCACCTTCGCTAACCATTTTATTCATGTAAACAACTTCATAATAACGTCTCAAATATTTGCTCAATATACGCTTCTTCCTTGTGCACATTGACCACAGATATGCCCTGCATCGTATAATAAAATCGCGAAGCCCTTATTTCTGCATGCTCTTTATCATAACCTAGATTCTCAAAAATCATCGCAATAAAAGTCAGACGATGACTATCAACTTCATTCAGGATTTCTTGCACTGCCTTATCATTTTGTGACCAATTACGGATGGCTAGCTCTAAAGCGGCGCCATTGATTTTGCTATGACGCTTATAAGGAATCAAAAACAGCTTCCTTAATCGCTCTTTAGGCGTCAACTCTATATCACTTAAACGCTCGATAATAGAAACCGTTGAGCGCGTGCGCCAGTTTAACAATAGCTTTTCGAATAATTCTTTTCGACTACTAAAATGCCAATAAAAACTGCCTTTGGTAACTTTTAGCTTCTTGGCAAGCGGTTCAACTCTGACTGCAGAGATGCCAGATTTAGCCAGTTCAGATTCAGCGATATCTAGCCAGTCTTGAGCAGTAAGTTTGTTGGGTTGACTTGGATTTTTTTTTATTAAATCCATGTTTTTAGTACCTCTATTCATTAAACAGAGTGAATCATAAATGATTCACTCTTATACAATTATTTAAGTGTGTTCGACCAGTTTTAGTCATTACTAATGATACATACGAAATATCCATCGTATGACTTTAGTATAGCGTTGGGTGCAGTGCATGATTATACGCATATAAAGCCAACCAGTCGCAGTAGATTGGCTGTATTTTATCATTTTAATCATTGGAAGTATTACTCTAATAGAACTTCTCTCTCCTCCTGATCTAGTGTCGAAAATCAATATTCTATAATATTAAATAAGAATAAGTAGCATTTTTACCTTTAGTTTCTATCTCTCCATACGGTTGGGTATTCTGATAAGAACCTGCTTTTAAGTATGGTAAAAATAAAAAACTATTATTTTAGTATGGGTTAAAATAAATTCATAAAAAAATATTTTACCTTAAACCTTATTAAGAGTAAGGCTTTCAAAGCTAATAAATATGAGCCTTTAGTAAGTAGTGGTGTATTAATATTTTCTCCTACAACAACAGCAAATAGTATTTTCTTATATTTAACATACGCCACCGTATTGACAAAGTCCTTTATATTCATTATTGTAATTGCAAGTGATAAATAAACATCTTGTAAACACTGCTATCAAGGAAGATTTAATATGCAAGTAATTGACTCTGGCAAAGGTAAAACTGTTGAAGCTTTTGGATTGCAAACTAACTATCTAGAGATGGGTGAGGGCGAGCCACTATTGCTGTTGCATGGTTCAGGGCCTGGTGTTTCTGCGTACACTAACTGGCGTAAGATCATTCCTGAGCTGGCCAAACATTTCCGCGTTATCGCCCCTGACTTGGCTGGGTTTGGACATACCGAACGAAATCCTAACTTTAGTTATGACATCAAACATTGGGGCAAGCATTTATTAGCCTTTTTGGATGCCTTAGGCATTGAAAAAACAGACGTCATTGGTAATTCATTTGGTGGTTCGTTAGCTCTGGCAACGGCTGCTCGCTTCCCTGAAAGATTCTCCAAACTTTGCCTAATGGGCACTCCATGTGACAAATTTTATATGACACCAGGCCTGCGTTCGGGATGGGACTACACGCCATCGCGCGAAAACATGCGTCAAGCCATGTCACATTTTCCTCATAATCCCGATACCATCACTGATGAATTGGTCGAAGAGCGTTATCAAACCAGTCTTATTCCTGGTGCTCAAGAAGGTCTGCGTAAGTTATTAGTTCAGCCAAATGAGGAAGGGGAGACAGAGCTTTCAGGCATGCCTGAACATGTTGTCGCCAAAATCAATCATCCCGCTATTGTTATTCACGGCCGTGAAGATAAAGTTGTGCCTACCGAAATGGGCTTTAAGCTAGGTCGTTCGATGCCCAATGCAGATCTTCATGTCTTAGCAAATTGTGGGCACTGGGTCATGGCAGAAAGACCTAAAGAGTTCCTACAATTGGTTATCAATCATTTTTCGGCAGAATAAAGCGAGGCTATTATGTTTCACGTTGGCAAATTAGAAGACTTAGAGATTGGTGAAGCGATCAAACTTGATCAGTTTGACCCTCCTATCGCCATTATTCGCGGCGAAAGCGGTGAGGTCTATGCTATTGATGATACCTGTACTCATGCCCAAGCCTCTTTTTGCGATGGCTTTGTAGAAGGCGATACCGTTGAATGTCCACTGCATATGTCAGTGTTTTGCTTAAAAACAGGCGTACCTGACAATCCACCAGCCATAAAAGCGGTCAATGTCTATGATGTTGAGATCAAGGATGGTGAGATATACGTTGGGGTAGACCGATGAGCCAGATTGAGTCGGTCATCGTCGTTGGCGCTAGTGCTGCTGGAATCAGTTGTGTCAGAACACTACGCAATGAGGGGTTTTTGGGCAGTATTACGCTGGTTGACAAAGACAAACATGGTGCCTATGAGAGACCACCGTTATCCAAGCAGATTTTGATGCAAGCAGACAGTACGCACAAAGATATTGCTTTAATCAGTGATGACGAGCTATCTGAACTCAATATAGAAGCTCACTACGGCGATGGTGCTCGTGAGGTAGATCCTGTTACGCGCACTATTATTTTAGAGTCAGGTAAAGAGCTATCGGCTGACGTTATTGTGCTGGCAACTGGCGGAGAGGCAAGACGTCTTCCTATCGAAGGGGCTGATTTGCCGCAAGTATTGGTACTTCGTCATTATGACGATGCGCTTAATTTACGCCAAAGATTAACGCCTGATTCTCGTGTTGCAGTAATCGGTGGCGGTTTTATCGGTGCTGAGACCACGGCTTCCTTATCTAAATCTGGTATTTTTGTGTACTGGTTAGATGCAGTCCAGCTGCCAATGGCTCATCTACTGCCTCATGAACTTTGTGAAAAAATTGTTGCGAATACTTGTTCTCAAAAGGTAGAGCTAGTCACCAACTGTCGTATTAAGAAATTTGCAGAACAAGCAGATGGTCGTGTCTCTATTTTATTTGAGAATGACACCTCAATTGAGGTTGATGCGATCGTTATGGGTGTCGGTATGACCCCAGGAACGCCTTATTTCTCTGAAGCGATTCAATCTAAATTACTCAATCAAGCGACTGGTGGCATTCAAGTCAATCAAAACCAAGCTACCGAATTTCCAGGCGTATATGCTGCTGGAGATGTAGCAGCAGTCGCTCAGCCTGATGGCTCAACAGTTCGCCATGAGCATTGGCAATCCGCTCAACACCAAGGAGAGCGTGCTGCAGCGGCTATTCTTAATAAAGAGTTACCCGTAACGCCTGTCGATTGGTTTTGGTCGGATCAAGGTGACTTACATATTGAAATGGCTGGCAATATTTTACCAACTAAAGAGCATTTGGTGGTCAGACATGAAGGCGACTGGCCAGTCTATTTTAGTGTCGTTGAAAATCGGATGATAGGTGCGGTCAGTGTCAACAATCCGAATGCAGTTCGTGCGGCTATGCGTATGATAAAAAACGAGGTGCATGTCGATGCTTTGCAACTAGCCGATATAGATATACCACTGCGTAAACAAATGCGTGGCTAAGTATTTGAGCGTCAAAGGCTATTGGAAAAAAGTTTTTAGGAAGTAACTATCAAAAGGGATTTTACAATGTCAGAGATTAAGGCTTTGGGCTATCTTGGATTTTCTATTTCTGATCCAGAAGCGTGGCGAGATTATGCCGAAAATATACTGGGTGTTAGTATCACTGATGATCATAATGGTGATATGTCAATCCGAGTCGACGCTTATGCTTGGCGGATTCATCTAAAAAATACTGACCACGATAATCTTGATTATGTCGGTTGGGAAGTCAGTGATAAGCAAGATTTAGAAAGCTTAAAAAATCGTTTAAGCGAGCAAGGCGTTGATTTTGAATTGGGTTCAGAGGAATTGGCCACAGCCCGTCAAGTTAAAGAGCTCATCGTATTTAATGATCCAGATGGAACACGTTGTGAAGCCTTTTTTGGTCCTCTGCAATTGACTAATAAACCTTTTGTCAGTCCTAAAGGCTTTCGCTTTATTACTGGCGAGCAAGGACTCGGTCATATTGTCTTAATCACTAAAGACCATACTGCTCAAGAGGCATTTTACACTCAGCTTTTAGGGTTCAAAGTATCGGACTATATCAATACGGAGATCGTGCCTGGCAAACCTTTAAGCATTACCTTTTTGCGTTGTAATGGACGCCACCATTCTTTGGCGTTGGCTCCCGTACCTATTCCCGCAAAAGTTGCTCATATCATGTTGCAAGTCGATAATGTCGATGATGTTGGCCGTGCAATGGATGCAGCAGAAAAAGCAGGCACACACTTTTCATTTACCTTAGGCCGACACTCTAATGATGAGATGTTGTCTTTTTATACTATGAGTCCTTCAGGGTTTGATGTTGAGTTTGGCTGGGGTGCTATAGAGGTGAACGATGACAGTTGGCATGTCAAAGTTCATCATACTAACTCAGCTTGGGGACATAAGTTCCAGCGTCCTCCACGTAAATAATCCATTAATACCTCACGCACACGAGAGCTTTAAATTATGAACGATCACAGCAAGGCTGCAGAGCTGGCCACCACCCTTTTTGAGGCTTATGAACAAGGAGCCGTCGCACCATTACGTCACCAAGCTGACGCTAATGACATCTCTTTGGCTTATAACATTCAACAAGAGAACCATATTCGATGGAGTGAGCAAGGTCGCGTCACCATTGGTCGCAAGATTGGTCTGACATCGACCGCAGTACAAGCACAATTAGGTGTCGATCAGCCCGACTACGGCATGGTTTATGCCGATACTTGTTACTGTTCAGGGGCGCAGATATCCGCCAGTCAGTTTTTGCAGCCTAAAATCGAAGCTGAAATTGCCTTCGTACTTAAGTCTGATTTGGTCGCTGATCATTTAACGATTATCGATGTAATGAATGCTGTTGACTACGCCGTTGCCGCTTTAGAGATTGTCGATAGCCGTGTGGCGAATTGGGATATTAGTCTATTTGACACTATTGCTGATAATGCTTCTTATGGCGGCATTATTGTGGGAACCACTCCCGTACCGCTTAGCCAGTTGGACTTAGAAAACTGCAAAATGCAGTTATCAAATAATGCAGAAGTCGTCTCTGAAGGTGAAGGACGAGCTTGTCTAGGTAATCCATTATTAGCGACGCTTTGGCTGGCTAAGATGATGATCAAAAATGGTCAGCCGCTCAAAGCGGGTGATGTGGTGCTATCTGGCGCTTTGGGTCCTATGGTTGCTGTCAAATCAGGTGATAAGTTTACCGCCACCATAGATGGCCTGAATAGTGTGTCAGTCAGTTTTATTGAATAGTAAACCGAATAGTACCTCGAGTAGGAATTCAACCAATTGAAAAGGAAGTCAATCATATGTCTACTAAAGCTAAAGTCGCGATCATAGGTTCAGGCAATATCGGCACTGACCTGATGATCAAAATACTAAAGACCTCAAAAGAGCTTGAGGTAGTCGCCATGGTTGGTGTTGATCCTGAGTCTGATGGGTTAGCGCGCGCCAAACGCATGGGAGTAGGGACGACTCATGAAGGTATCAAGGGCCTAGTTGCTATGCCTGAGTGGGCAGAGATATCTATTGTCTTTGATGCCACTTCAGCCTCTGCGCACGCCACTCATTCAAAAGTCTGTAAAGAGGCAGGCAAAGTCATTGTTGATTTGACCCCAGCGGCTATCGGTCCTTTTATTGTTCCAGCCGTCAATGGTGAGAGCAATATCGATCAGCCTAATGTCAATATGGTCACTTGTGGTGGTCAAGCGACTATTCCGATGGTTCATGCTGTATCACGTGTAGCGCCAGTACACTACGCAGAGATCATCGCCTCAATATCCTCTAAGTCTGCAGGACCTGGTACTAGGGCTAATATTGATGAGTTCACTGAAACGACCTCAAAAGCTATTGAGCAAGTAGGTGGCGCTAAAAAAGGTAAAGCCATCATCGTATTAAACCCTGCTGAGCCACCGATGATCATGCGTGACACGGTACTGACCTTTTCTGAAGATGCCAATGAGGACGATATTAGAGCCAGTGTTGATGACATGGTGAAAGAGGTACAAAGCTATGTCCCAGGTTATCGCTTGAAGCAAGAAGTACAGTTTGAGCGTTATACGGATGAGAACCCTTTGCATATACCAGATATCGGTACGCTGACAGGACTTAAAACATCAGTATTTCTTGAGGTAGAGGGTGCTGCTCATTATCTGCCTTCGTATGCGGGCAATTTAGACATCATGACCTCAGCAGCGCTCAAAACCGCTGAAAAAATTGCTGTAGCTAGACAAGCACAAGTAGGAGCATAAATCATGACTAATAAAAAATTGTACATCCAAGACGTTACCCTTCGCGACGGCATGCATGCCATACGTCATCAATACAGTATTGATCATGTACGTGATATCGCCAAAGCGCTTGAAGAAGCTGGGGTTGATGCCATTGAAGTTGCGCATGGCGATGGCTTAAGTGGCAGTAGCTTTAACTACGGATTTGGCGCCCATACCGATTGGGAGTGGTTGGAAGCGGTTGCTGACGTATTAGATAAAGCGGTATTGACGACTCTGTTATTACCCGGTATTGGCTCGGTCAAAGATCTAAAGAGAGCTTATGACTTGGGTGTGCGTTCAGTACGTGTCGCAACCCACTGTACCGAAGCGGACGTCTCCAAGCAGCATATCGAAACAGCGAAAGCGATGGGCATGGACACGATAGGCTTCTTGATGATGTCACACATGGTGTCGCCAACCAAACTAGCAGAGCAGGCGAAGATCATGGAGTCGTATGGTGCTGGCTGCGTTTATGTCGTAGACAGTGGCGGCGCTATGAATATGAATGATATCGCAGATCGCGTCAAGGCTCTAAAAGATACCTTAAACGATAGTACTGAGCTTGGTATTCATGCGCATCATAATTTAAGTCTAGGCGTGGCTAACAGTATTGTGGCAGTTGAGAACGGTGTGACTCGTGTCGATGCTTCTTTGACTGGTATGGGTGCTGGTGCCGGGAATGCACCGCTAGAAGTGTTCATTGCTGCTATCAATCGCTTAGGGTGGGAACACGGCTGTGATCTTTATAAGTTGATGGATGCCGCTGAAGACTTGGTTCGACCATTACAAGACAGGCCAGTTCGTGTTGATCGTGAGACGCTAACACTTGGCTATGCTGGTGTTTATTCTAGTTTCTTACGTCACGCTGAAAAAGCAGCTGAACAGTATGATATCGATGTACGTGAAATATTGGTTGAAGTCGGTAGACGTAAGCTTATCGGTGGTCAAGAAGATATGATCGTTGATGTCGCATTAGATTTAATCAGTAAAGCCAAGGGGTAGTAGACATGGCCAATAGAGAGATCGTATCTACACTGTATGAGCGCATGAGACTGCCAGTAATCGTTGCTCCAATGTTTCTTATATCGGGTCCTGATATAACCATTGCTGCAGCTAAAGCAGGAATTATAGGCTGTTTCCCTGCACCTAATGCACGCACGATTGACATATTAGAAGAGTGGTTAGATCAAATAGCGGCTGAGCTTAATGGCACAGATTATGAAGGTATGTGGGCGATGAATATGATTGTCCACAGAAGCTATGACCGTTTTGAGGCCGAGTTGGCATTGGTTGAGCGCTATAAGCCCAAATTTGTCGTGACAGCACTTGGTAGCCCTAAGCGCGTGCTGGATAGAGTTCATGCGTTTGGTGGCAAAGTGTTTGCAGACGTGATTAATGCAGAGCAAGCAGAAAAAGCAGTCGCAGCAGGCGTTGATGGCCTTATCTTGGTATGTTCTGGAGCGGGTGGACATACTGGTAAGTATTCTGCTTTTGCTTTTGTAGAAGAAGTTCGCCGCTTTTATGATGGGCCTATCATCGTTGGTGGGGCCATACAAAGTGCCAAATCAATTGCTGCTTTGCTCGCGCTTGGTGCCGACTTTGCTTATATGGGTACGCGTTTTATCAGCTGTCCTGAGAGTTTAGTCACTGATGATTATCGCAATATGCTGGTCGACTCAAGCATGTCAGATATTGTGACCTCAGATGTCGTCTCGGGTGTCATGGCGAATTGGCTAAAAGCCAGTTTAGAAAAATCAGGCTTTGATTTGAAGTCAGCTAAAGGCAGTACAGAAATAGATTTCTCTGACATTCATGGTGAAAGCAAAGCTTGGAAAGATACATGGGGCGCAGGGCATGGGGTTAGTGCGACTGAATGTGTTGAGAGCGTCGCCGAGGTGGTTGATTCATTAGTGACTCAACTTAATACCTTAAAGCCTGAGCTTGAACACAAGCTATCGGTTTGGCCTAAATCGTAATTACTACTCTAACTATCATTGCAGCATAAACAAGTTAGTAAAAGCAGCTTTAATAAATTCTAGAAGACACAGCGTGACAGTATGAGTTAAATACCAGTAATCGTCACTGCTGTGTTTGAATTTAGTAGTCAAAAAATGCTATGTAGCATCAAATATAAGCTGATCTAGACCACGGAAGGATGATCAAAAATGATTGAATTTGCATTAAAAACTGATCAAGAAATAGAGCTTGGTCGTCATGATGTCATCGCTGAGATAAATGCTCAGCAACACATTATACTGCGTAACCGAGAGCCGCTTAACCTAGATGAATATACGATGTTAGATTGTGTAGATCATTGGGCTCAGCGTTCCCCAAATACTGTTTTTATGCGTGAAAGAGCAGCTGATGGGTGGTCGGAGATTTCCTATAAAGAATTTGCCTCTAGAGTTAAAAGCACAGCGACTCATTTAGGATCTTTGGACATATCCGCTGAAAAACCGCTGATGATTATTGCGCCAAACTCTATTAATCATGCGTTAGTTGCTTTTGCAGCGATGACTCTTGGTGTCCCAGTGACGCCAGTTTCTATAGCTTATGCTTTGTATGGTAATACCTTTGAGCGTCTTAACAGTATTATTGAGACAGTTAAGCCTGGTGCCATTCATTTTAGTAATACCAATATCTTTAAAAATGCGGCGAAATCAGTACTTTCGAATTACGATATACCTTGTATTGCTTTTAACTCAGATATGGATGAGATTCCAGCAGTCCGTAGCTTGTCGCAGATAACAGAAGCAGAAGTCGCAGATAGAAGAAGTCAAGTAACTCAAGATACCATTGCTAAAGTCATGATGACCTCAGGCTCTACAGGCAACCCAAAAGGCGTGATTAATACTCATAAAATGATGTATAGCAATCAAGTCGCACTTTATAAGATGTGGCCCTTTCTAAAAGAAATGACCCCTAGTTTAGTGAGCTGGTTGCCTTGGAGTCATACTTTTGGCGGTAATGTCTGCGTCAATATCGCCCTATTTAATGGGGGAACTATAACGATTGACGATGGTAAACCAGTAGCTGGACATATTGGTCGCACCATTGAAAATTTATGTATGATTGAACCTAACATCCACTTTAATGTTCCCGCTGGTATCGAAGCACTGTTAGCAGAGTTTGAAGACAATCATCGTCAAGCACGCATATTTTTCTCTTCGGCAAAAGTTATTTTTATCGCTGCCGCCGCGTTACCTGAAAAAACTAGAAATAGGCTATCCGAGCTGTCTATGGAGCTTATAGGCAGCAGTCCAAAACTGTTGGCAGGTTGGGGTTCTACAGAAACTGCCCCTTTTGCAACTTGTCTGAATTTTGAATCTGATTTATCGACCAATATCGGTGTTCCTATGCCTGGCACTGAGATTAAGCTGACTCCTGTACAAGATAAACAGGCGCTTGCTGTCCGTGGCCCTAATGTCACGCCAGGTTATTGGCGCAATGAAAAAGCCACTGCTGAAGCCTTTGATGAAGATGGATTCTACTCGATGGGAGACGCGGGTAGACTGATCAATCCAGATAATCCATCAGAAGGACTGGTGTTCGATGGTAGGACTTCTGAGAACTTTAAGTTGCTCTCTGGCACTTGGGTTAATGTGAATGCCATTAGAGTAGCGGTAGTAACAGCGCTAAAACCTTACTTTTTAGATGCGGTTATAACTGGACACAATCAGTCTGAAATTGGCTTATTGATTGTGCCCAATATTGAGCGCTTGGCCAAATTATACAATCTCGATAAAACACAGCAGCATGCGGCGCATCTGCAAAGTGTTAACGAGATCGTTGAGCAAGCCGTCAACTTATTGAGTGATTATAACGACATATATTACAGTAACAGTAAAAGAATAGGACGGTTCGCCATCATACCTGAACAGCCTTCTATTGAGAAAAACGAAATCACTGACAAAGGGTATCTTAATCAACGAGCTTTATTAGCTAACTGGTCAGAATTAGTAGAGCAAATGTACGCCAAAGAAAGAAAGACTGGCATTCACTTTCATTCTTTTTAACCTAAAACAGTCCACTTTTTATTATGGAGAAATAACGATGTCAATGAATATACGGTCACTGGTTGATCACGAAAACGGATTAATAGACAGACGTATTTTTTGGGATGATGCTATCTATCAACAAGAGTTAAAGCAGATTTTTGCACGCTGTTGGCATTTTGTCGCCCACGAGTCACAGGTCAAGTCCTTTGGTGATTTTATCACTACCTACATTGGTGAAGATGCAGTTATTGTCGCGAGAGCGAAAGATAAAAGCATCAACGTCATGCTCAACGCTTGTCCACATCGTGGCAATAAAGTTTGTTTTGCAGGCGAAGGCAAGATCCGCTCATTTGTTTGTAACTATCATGGTTGGGCATTTGGTTTGGATGGCGCGCTCAATGGTATGCCTGCTAATGAGTTATATGATCAAACAGAAGGCTTTAAAAAAGAAGATTGGGGCTTACATAGAGCGCGAGTAGAAACCTATAAAGGCTTAGTGTTTGCCACCTTTGATGAAGAAGCGCCTTCTTTAGGGGAGTATCTTGGCGATTTCCGTTGGTATTTGGATGCAATTTTGGATGTAGATGATAAAGGTACTGAGTTTCTACCAGGTACCACACGCTCACTATTGAAGTGCAACTGGAAGTATCCTGCTGATAACTTCGTCGGTGATATTTATCATGCATTGTGGACCCACCTCGGTGCTGCAGAAGCCACGCTAAAAGAAGCAGGCGGCATTATCGTTAGTAATGAAAACTCTTATCAAGCCAGTGTTAATGGTCATGGATGGGAGTTCTCATTAGCCAATAACTTTGGTAATGCGGCGACCATGGGTGATAAAGACATTATCAGGTATCTGCGAGCTCGCGAAGAAGAGATTAGCAAGCGCTTAGGTGAAGCACGTGGAAAAATGCTCGGTTCTGTGGCATCGGGTTTGGTTTTCCCTAACTTTGCATTTTTACCAGGGTACTTAACCTTTAGAACTTTTTTACCAAAAGGACCGACAGAAACTGAGCTACACAGTTGGACCTTGGTTCCTAGCGAAGCATCAGATGAGATCAAAGATAAGTGGCGTTTGGGTGCCATGCGTACTTTTTCTCCAAGTGGCATTTTGGAGATGGATGACGGTGAAAACTGGGAACATGCCACTCTTGGTAACTCAGGATACGTGACTCGTAATCAGAAGCTATTCTACGGAATGGATCCAACAAAAGGACAAGCTGTGCCTATTGATCTGCCAGGTACGGTGACTAAGGGTCAGCTCAATGATGCCAACCAACGCCTATTCTTTAAGCGCTACGCAGAGTTTATGGAAGCAGACAGCTGGGCTGATATTCCACTAGCGGAAACAAAATTCTAAAAAGGAGTCTACCATGACCAGAGATCAGTTATTAGCGCTTGAAGCTAAAGGCAAGCACGTGGATATGCAAACCTTTTTTGATGTTCAAAAGTTTGTAAATCACGAAACCTATCTGCTGAATCACGAAATTCTAGATGAGTGGGCAGACAATTTGGAAGACGACCTCATTTACTGGGCACCCATTCGAGAGAACATACTACGGAGAAACCGCACGCCAGAAATCACTACGGCTAGAGTGTCATTATTTGAAGAAGACAAAGATTCCATCATGATGCGCCTAAAACGTAATGACAGTGGCATGTGTTGGACAGAAGATCCGCCAACGCGTCAAGTGACGGCCATATCGAATCTACAGGTGTTTCATACCGATAGAGCGGACGAGTTTGAAGTACATACGGTATTTACTTTATATCGTAGTCGCTTTGAGCGCGATGACTCTACCCTAATGGGTCGACGCAAAGATATATGGCGCAAAGTTGGCGATGAGTATCGCTTGGCTGGACGACTTATTCTGCTCCAGCAGTCTACGCTACTGACCAAAAACCTAAACGTATTTATGTAATCTAGAGGCCACACTATGCAAATGCTATTAAACAGAAGAGTTATTGTCACTGGTGCTGGCAGCGGCATTGGTAAGGCCATAGTCACTAGATTTTTAGAAGAGGGTGCCCGTGTCTTGGCTGTAGTTCGTCAGTCTGAACAGATTGATGACTTCCTGGCCAATGAGAATTTTTGCCATGTGTTAGGGAATGTCAATGATTATGCTACCAATGAGCTTGCCGTTACTACTATAACGGACAAGTGGGGCGGGCTAGACGTCATGATAGCCAATGCTGGGGTTTGGGACTTTTTTAAGAAGTTACAAAAGATGTCGGTTCAAGAGTTAGAAGACGGTTTTGAGCAAATTATGACGACCAATGTTCGGGCGGTGTTAATGGCCGGTCATGCCAGCTATGCCGCTCTGCAAGATTCTCATGGTTGTTTTATCACTACTGGTTCTAATGCTTGCTTCCGTCCTGGTGGCGGTGGTCCCCTCTATGTCGCCTCTAAATATGCGCTGCGAGGTGTGGTTGCTCAGTTAGCTTTGGACTTTGCACCTAATGTGCGCGTATGCGGCGTCGCACCTGGAGCCACAGATACTCCCATTGGTGGTACTGATGGTTTAAACCAGAGTCAAAAATCAATGAATGAGGATCGCACGCGCTTGGAATCTATGGGCAAGCATATTCCTCTAGGCCGTGTTTCTGCTCCTGAAGAGCATACGGATCTTTATGTCACTTTAGCTAGCGCAAAGGGTGCACGGTATGTCACAGGCACTATTTTAGTCAGTGATGGAGGATTATCTGCCGGTCAATAAATCTATCAAAGTGTTTCCTAATTTCAATAGTAATTAACCTTAAATCTATCTTTATTTCAAACTCAAGGAAGAGTTCATGACAACCTTCGTACCTAATGCTGTGCCAAAAAAACCTGCAGTAATGTATACGACCTTATTCATGTGTTTTTGTATTGCCATTCTAGAAGGATTCGATATTCAATCAATAGGCGTTGTAGCCTCCTCTATTCGAGCAGAATTTGATTTAAGTAAAGGCGAACTCGGTTGGATATTTAGTGCTGCAACTTTAGGGATGTTTCCAGGTGCAATCGTTGCTGGGCGCCTCTCAGATAAAATAGGTCGTAAAAACATCTTAATTTTTAGTGTGGCATTATTCGGTGCCATGTCGCTCATGACCGCGTTTACCACTGATTTTAGTTCACTAGTCATAGTACGTTTTCTAACAGGCATAGGAATGGGTGGTGCGCTACCTTTGATGATTGCTATGTCATCAGAATCTGTCCCTGAGCGTTGGAGTGCTACGGCAGTGAGTGTGATGTATGCAGGCGTACCATTCGGTGCGGGTATCACCGCATTAATAGCCGGAGGATTCACGGGTATTGGAGAGTGGAAAAATATTTTTTACTTAGGGGGGCTGACACCTATTGCTATTGTTCCTCTTTTATTCTTTTTTCTAAAAGAAACTTATACCAAGAAACAAGCTATTCAAGATGATCTCAAAGAAAACACTGATTTTAAATTCATTTTATTCGGTGAAGGCCGTACGGCGACCACTATTCAAATATGGCTAAGTTTTTTAGGCACCTTAATTGTTTTGTACTTTATCTTAAACTGGTTACCTGTTCTTATGCAGAACAATGGCTTAAGTATGAAGAGTGCAAGCAACATCCAAGTCGCTTATCAAGTAGGCGGTGTATGCGGTGTGCTGATTTTAGGTTGGTTGTTATCTAATATCAAACTTAGGTCAGTCGTCATCATGATTTATGTCGGTATTTTAATAGGATTGTCTGCATTGACATTCTCTAAGTCTTTGACAGCGTTAATACTTGCGTCAGGTATTTCAGGATTTTTCATAACGGGAGGTCAGTCAGCGTTATATGCGTTAGCGGCTAGAGCTTATAGTAAGAGTATGCGTGGTACTGGAGTCGGTGTAGCCGTTGCTATGGGACGTATTGGTTCATTCGTAGGGCCTTTATTAGCGGGGGTTATTTTCTCCTATAACTCGAATTCTTCATTTGTGATTGGCAGCAGTATTCCAGTCATTCTTATCGCTGGTGTCGCTGCAATACTACTCGCGAATAACATCGCTCGGCGTGAAAATACTAGTCAAACTAAGTTGCTAAAAAGCTAGAGGCTGTATTCATATTAAAAACATATCGTAAAACTAAGGCAATAGCAGGTATTACTTGATGCAATTTAATACCTCTTTTGTCTTAGCCAATCACCTTTATTTAATAAGCTCTTGTTCATTTAAAATGCTATTAAAACGGTACAGATACGATCAGATCGCCACACGGATGAGGTTGAACATTAATGTCAATTATATCCATAAATCAGAATTTATGAATAAAACGACAGGGAATATAGTACTCATGGATAATCTAAAAAAAGTAACGTTAGCGTTAGCGGTAATGATGGCAGGCACAAATGCCCAAGCCATAGAGTTAGCCACCAAGGGGGATACCATGCTAAGCGTTGGTGGTTATGTTAAAGCAGAAGGTATATTTATCTCACCTGATGAAAAAGATTCTGATTTTCAAGGAGGTGTACGAGAATCTAGAATTAATTTCACAGCCACTACGCTCGTTGATGATAAAAAACTGACGGGCTTTATTGAAGGTGATTTCTACGGAGAATATACGGGCTATGATAGCGGCACTCCTGAGTTAAGGCTACGCCAAGCTTTCCTACAGTTGGATAACGTTACTGTCGGTAAGACTTGGAATGGTCAGTTTTTTGCGGTAGCACCTCTATTGACAGAACAACTTGATTTTTGGGGTGTGGGTCTTGGTACAGTCGCAGGTAGCGGGCTTAATGCACGTCCAGATTTGACCCTGCATTACGTCAAAAACGGCTTGCGTCTTACCGCACAAGATCCTGTTTATGAGGATGCCGACCTACCTGATTTGGTCGCAAGCTATCGAGGTAAAATATCCGATTTTGGTTATAGCAGTGCACCTAATATTGACTATATCGTCGCTGTTATGGGGCGTGATGTTAATATGGGCATCGAAAATAACAAGGATTCAGACATAGGCGTGGGGGCTTCATTAGCCACTAGACTGAAACTTGGTGCTGGATCATTGCATGCTAGTGTCTACACGGGCGATGGTATGGGTGTTTATTCTGGACTGTGCGCTACTGGACCTTTGAATCCAAGAGTACAAGATAGCTGCGATGCTGAAGATGGGAATTTGGTTTCACAAACTGGTTTTAGCGTAGGCTATAGACATGTCTTTTCACCAAAACTGCGCGGCAATATGCGTTATGGTGAAGTAAATATAGACAATGAAGCAGATACCTCTGTAAATGTAAAAAGCGCCAACCTTATTTATACCTACTTGCCTGATCTTGATTTGGGTATAGAGTGGCGAGATCGTAGTGAAACGACGCTTCCCTGGAGACAAGCGGGTCAGGAAGTTGAGATAATGGCTAAGTATAAGTTCTAATTTAGATACCAACCTTCATCAATATAGTGTACTAGAGCGCGTCGCTAATTTGGAAAAGTAGGAATAAACTCTTAAAGATATAATTAGTATTTAATACACGACTCTAAGAGATATGATAAAAGCAATATTCACAGATAATACTGTGGCACAACTGCAAAGCAACATGAAAAATACTCATTATTCTAAGGTGGCTTGCCATGTCAGCACTTTTACAATGCTTGTCTCACACGCCTTTAGTAGGTCTGGTGGATCCCGATAAGCCTATTCTTGACGAGATTAATGGCGTGATTGCTGAGGCACGTAAAGAGATTGAAGCCTTTGATCCAGAGCTAGTATTGCTTTTTTCTCCAGACCATTACAACGGCTTTTTTTATGATGTGATGCCGCCTTTTTGTATTGGAACGGCCGCCTATGCTATTGGTGATTTTGGCTCCGCAAAAGGCGATTTACTAGTGCCAGCTGAACTTGCTGAGGCCGCGGTACAGTATGTTTTGGATGCGGATATCGATGTGGCTATCTCGTATAAAATGCAAGTGGATCATGGCTTTGCCCAGCCTTTAGAGTTTTTATTGGGCGCTATAGATAAAATACCCGTTATTCCAGTATTTATCAATTCTGTAGCTGTACCACTGCCTTCTTTTAAACGGGCTCGACTATTGGGCGAAGCGCTCGGGCGCTATGTGGCAACATTGAATAAGCGGGTATTGATTATAGGTTCAGGTGGTTTATCGCATCAGCCTCCCGTACCAGAGCTTATCAGCGCAAATAAGCTGGTCAAAGAACGCATGCTTGGCAGTGGCCGAAATCTACCAACGGATGAGCGTAAAGCTCGTACGCAGCGCGTTATCGAGGCGGCGCGTCACTTTGTTGCTGATCAAAATTCACTATATCCATTGAATCCAGAATGGGATCAGTGGTTTTTGCAGCAATTAGTTACAGGCCGGTTCAACGAGTTGGATACTGTCACTAACCAAGAGGTCTCTGAAAAAGCTGGGAAATCTACCCACGAAGTAAAAAACTGGGTAGCTGCTACGGCGGCTATGGCTACTTTTGGTGATTACCAAAAAAAATCTAGCTATTATCGTCCGGTTCCAGAATGGATCGCAGGATATGGTGCATTGACATTAACGAGTGTTGAGTAGTTGTTTTAAATCGATATTTTAAGCAACTGTTTAAAGAGATAAAATTCAAGTCACTAAATCAATAATATAAATATAGTTCTAATTCCAAGGATTTTGAATATGACACAGCAATGGACTGAAGTAGAAACCAGTAAATTTATAACCATAAAAGAAGACGATACCGATCTAAATATTCACTACAACGATACCGAAAAGGGCGAGCAAGTTGTGGTCATGTTGCACGGCTCTGGTCCGGGCGCTAGTGGCTGGGCAAATTTTAATCGCAATATTGAACCACTGACAGAGTCAGGTTATAGAGTTATTTTGATGGATTGCCCAGGCTGGAGTAAAAGTGACAGCATAGTCAATGAAGGCTCGCGCTCGCACCTCAATGCTCGAGTCCTCAAAGGGCTACTTGATGGGCTGGATCTTCATAAGGTTCATATCATCGGCAATTCTATGGGCGCTCATAGCGCTGTCGTCTTTGCTATGGATTATCCTGAGTATGTCGATAAGCTGATATTGATGGGCGGTGGTACTGGCGGCGGTAGTTTGTTCACGCCCATGCCAGCTGAGGGTATTAAGCGTATTAGCAAGCTGTATCGTGAGCCGACTATAGACAACATCAAAGAGATGATGGATATCTTTGTCTATGATACCAGCCACCTAACAGAGAACTTATTCCAAGCCCGTTTAGACAATATACTGGCGCGTGAAGATCACTTAGAGAATTTTGTAAAAAGTAGTGAGGCCAACCGCAAACAGTTTCCAGATGTTAGTCCTCGTTTAGGTGAGGTCAATAATGAGACTTTGATTATTTGGGGCCGAGACGACCGCTTTGTCGCTATGGATCTGGGTATTCGTCTCTTAAATGGTTTACCGCGCGCTGAGCTACATGTGTTCAATCGCTGTGGTCATTGGGTGCAGTGGGAGTATGCTAATAAGTTTAATCGTATGGTATTAGATTTTCTGAAACATGGTATTGAATAATTTAACAGGCTTTAACCTATTTAACTGAATAACAAAAGCTTAAGGATAAAACTATGACGGATTATAGAATACTTGTTACTGGCAATGATGAAAATAATAAATCTCATATCGTTTTGAACACGCCCATTGACGTTGAGAATTATTTTACTTATCAGCCAGGTTTTAGTGTGGAAGTGTTTTGGCAAACTTCCGTCAATACTACTGTTGGTGAGCCCTTTAAAACAAAAACCTGGGATAAATCTTCGATACTGCCTAAGCCTGCAGCAACATCATCAATGATTATAACTTTTCCTCCTATGTCTAATACAGAGTCACTAGCACCTGTCAATTTAGAAGATATGATCAAGGAAACCACCGAGCGTTTGCCAGGTCTGGCAGAGGCTTTTGAAGCGGAACCACCAGGCTTTCACCTTACCAATACTATCGATTATGTGGTGTTATTAGAAGGTGAAATTAAGCTATTACTGGATAATGACAGCACAGATCTGAAAGTTGGTGATATTGTTATCCAAAATGGCACAAGGCATGCGTGGGTTAATGAAAGTGCACATCCAGCCAGGTTATTAGTCATCATGATTGGTGCTGATCGAAAGTAATGTCTCAAATAAACCACTCCAACTATAACGAAGACTGATTTACTTGAGTCAAGTAACGATATTTGACAGGGTTAAACTATTAGAATACCGTTTTTCGAGCTGAAGAATTAATACATGTCTAATCGTAATATACAGACGTGTTTTAATGAAACAATTAATCTGCTCAAGAGTTGCAAGTTCGATATCATTGACGCCATGCTGATTGTCATTTAAATACTCAATCATCTCAAAGTTATAAAGCTTGTTAATCGTCTTAGATGAATAGGCTAATACTCCCTAGGCGTCGCATTAAACGCGCTAAACCCGTGCCACTGGCTATACTGATTGAATAAAGCTTCAGTTCTAAGTATCAAAAAAGCCAAGCAGTTAGCAGGATTTATTTTTATTTGGTTTAAATTGAGTCTGTCTTAGACAATCAAGCTTATATAAGATGCAACCTATATAGAGCCACCACTCAAGATTACTGGTGTTTAAGTAAAATTCATCTGATTTTAATTATCATGATGACATTGCCAGGATTATCTATTTTATTAACCTATTGTTTAGAGTTTTATTTAGGTGCAGTATTTACTAGAATCCTATCTGTTTATGCATTCACTATACCATTTCATAGGTTTTGTTGAGATAGAAACAAAACCTTTCTGTTCTTTATCAATGTTGACTCGGTATTCAACTCCTTTCATTTACCTCTAGAGAAAATGATATTATTTCTAGCTGCATTTATAAGTGTAATCAAATTTAGCTCTATACACAGCCAAAATGATTTGTTATCTATTGTTAAGTATGAGCTGATGCTATGTATAATACAGGACTAGAAAATTTTTTCACTTATACGTCTCATTAAGAAGATTTTACTATGCCAAACAAACGTCCTCTATATATTCCTTTTGCAGGTCCCATACTATTAGAAACCTCTTTATTGAATAAGGGTAGTGCTTTTTCCTCAGAAGAACGTGATAGCTTTAACTTAACTGGTTTATTACCTCATAACATTGAGACGATTGAAGAGCAGTCATTGCGCGCTTATCATCAACTTTGCTCATTTGATAATGATATGGATAAACATATTTACTTGCGCAATATACAAGATACCAATGAAACCCTATTTCATCATTTGACTGAGCAGCATATTGAGGAAGTCATGCCGCTCATATATACCCCAACGGTTGGGCAAGCTTGTGAAAAATTCTCGCAAATTTATCGCCGTAAACGCGGGTTATTCATCTCTTATCCTGAGCGCCATAAAATCGATGACATGCTACAAAACGCCACCAAACAAAAGGTAAAAGTAATTGTAGTGACCGATGGTGAACGTATATTGGGCCTAGGGGATCAAGGTATTGGTGGCATGGGAATTCCCATTGGTAAATTGGCTTTATATACTGCGTGCGGCGGTATCAGCCCCGCTTATTGTTTGCCTATTTTGTTGGACGTCGGCACCAATAATCAAAAACTGCTCGATGACCCTATGTATATGGGTTGGAGAAATCCACGCATCGCTGGCGACGAATACAATGAATTTGTAGACCTGTTTATTCAAGCCGTTAAACGTCGTTGGCCAGAAGTATTATTACAATTTGAAGATTTTGCTCAGGAAAACGCCACCCCATTATTGAATAGATATCGCAATCAATTATGTTGTTTTAATGATGATATTCAAGGCACCGCTGCGGTTTCGGTCGGTACCTTGATTGCCGCATGCTTGGAGAAGGGGCAGAAACTTAGTCAACAGAAAATAGCATTCTTAGGGGCAGGATCGGCGGGCTGCGGGATCGCCGAGCACATTATTCGCCAAATGCAGCGTGAAGGTTTAACTGAGGAGCAGGCCCGCAGGCAAGTATTCATGGTTGACCGTTATGGCCTGCTCACGGATAGCATGACAGAGCTACAAGCATTCCAGGTGCCGTTAGTGCAAAAAGAAGCAGATATCGAGCATTGGGACAAGAGTCAGCAACTCAGTTTGGTGCAAGTGCTCAAACAGGCAGGAATAACAGTATTGTTTGGTGTCAGTGGACAAAAGGGTCTATTTACTCAAGAGATCATCGAAGCTTTATGTGCTAATACTGAACATCCCATTGTATTACCACTTTCAAACCCAACATCTCGTGTTGAAGCCACACCGCAGGAAGTGACTAACTGGAGTCATGGTAAGGCAATTATTGCAACAGGTAGTCCTTTTCCTCATACCACCTTTGAGGGTCAATCTT
>JARIEH010000159.1 GCA_029256865.1 Psychrobacter sp. | reverse complement strand
TATACATGGGTCCTGAGCGTAAATCTATGGTTATCCGTGAAGAAGAGCGCCGTGCGACAGCTTATCACGAAGCGGGTCATGCCTTGGTTGCTGAGCTGCTACCAGGTACGGATCCTGTGCATAAAGTCACCATTATGCCGCGTGGTTTCGCGCTTGGCGTGACGTGGCAGTTGCCTGAGCATGACCAAACCAGTATGTACAAATCAAAAATGCTCAGTGATATTGCGATTCTATTTGGTGGTCGTATCGCAGAAGAAGTGTTTATCAATCAGATGTCAACAGGTGCCTCAAACGACTTTGAGCGGGCAACCAAAATTGCACGAGCGATGGTCACTAAGTACGGCATGTCAGATGCGCTAGGTATCATGGTGTATGAAGATGATGATAACTCGCAAGGTTATTTTGGTGGCGGTGGTCGGACAATCTCTGAGGCGACACAACAAAAAGTCGATGAAGAAGTCCGCCGTATGCTAGAGGAGCAATATGATATCGCACGCGAATTGATTGAAGGTAATCAAGAAAAAATGCATGCGATGGTCGATGCTTTGATGAAATGGGAAACCATTGACCGCGATCAGTTGCAAGATATCTTGGCTGGTGAAGAGCCACGTCCACCAAGAGTTTATCAGCATCATGAAGTAAATTTGTCGAAAAATGATGTTAAAACCACGAATTCAACGCCGCCACCATTACCAGCGATGTAATTTCTCGTTTATCATAATCTCATTATTATTCGATAAAAAAGCCCTTTATTAAAAAGGGCTTTTTTATGCTTAAGCGTTTATTGATGGACTAGAATTACTGGTATGATAAGCTGAAACTGCTTTGATAGCTCGCTTTAATACATTTATCGAATACTGCTGGATATTTTATGTCATTTTTTCAACCGCTGCCACATTATACGGTCACAAGCCGTGATAAAACCCTTGATTTATCACAGCCGCATATTATGGGTATCTTAAACGTCACCCCAGATTCTTTTTCTGACGGTGGGCAGTTTAGTGCTATCGATAGCGCCCTTGCGCATGCCAAAGAGATGATTGCCGCAGGTGCAACGATTATCGATATCGGTGGTGAATCTACCCGTCCTAATGCCCAAATAGTAGCGTTAGAAGAAGAAATACAGCGGGTAGTGCCTGTGGTAACAGCCATTCGTCAGCAGCTCGGCAATGTAGGGAATGTAGGCAAGGATATATGGCTATCTATCGATACCAGTAGTCCTGAAGTTATGCAAGCTGCTTTTGATGCCGGTGCAGATATTTGGAATGATGTTAGGGCGCTTAAGCGTGAGGGCGCGGCGGCAATGGCAGCCAAGCTGGATATTCCTGTCATGCTGATGCATATGCGCGGTGAGCCTGCGACGATGAATAATTTGGCTCAGTATGACAATGTGGTTAGCGAGGTTAGTACAGAATTAAGCGCTCGTATCGATGAGGTGCTAGCACAAGGGGTCAAGCGCGATAAAATCATTATCGACCCAGGTTTTGGTTTTGCCAAAAACTATGAGCACCACTGTGCGCTATTAATTGAGCTTAATAAATTACAAACGCTTGGGTTTCCTATGATGTTTGGTATTTCACGTAAGCGCTTTTTAGCAGAAGTGTTAAACAAGAGCGGAGTCGAAGCGGTTGCCACTACCCAAGCGATAGAACGTGATCCGGTAGGAACGGCTGCTGGACTTTTTGCGTTGCAGCAGGGTGCTAGTATCATTCGCACCCACAATGTGGCTATGATGCAGCAAGCTGTGGCATTATGGAGTCAGCTATCAGATTATAAATAACTGCAG